>QGUP01000386.1 GCA_003242505.1 Bacillota bacterium | reverse complement strand
CCCAGGTGCGGGAGCTTCTGGCCGGCGCCGGTGCAGGCTCCTTCGAGGCTGCCCTCCAGCTCCTGGCGGACTGGGCCAGGGCGGTGACCCGGTACACCGGGGACCTGGGGCTCACCCCCGGCAACCGCCGGCAGGACCAGGAGCTGGAGCAGGTGGAGGCCGAGATCGCCCGGCTGGAGGCGGAGATCCAGCGGAGCGCCGCAGCCCTCGACGGCCTCCAGGCCGTCAGCCAGGAACTGGAAGCGGCCCGCCAGCAGGTCGAGAAGTTGCAGCGGCAGCGGCAGGAGCAGGCGGCCCTCCTGGAGGCCTGGCGGCAGTGGCTGGACCTCCAGGGCCAGCGGCGCCAGGCGCTGCGCCGGGTCACGGAACTCCAGGAGGCGGTCCGGGCGGCGGAGCGGCTCCAGGCCCGGCAGGCCGAAATCCGGGCGGCGATGGCCGCCTACCCGGAGTGGCTCCAGGCCGGCCCGGCCCTGGCGGAGAGGCTGGCGGAACTTGCCCGGCTGCGGGAGGAGGCGGACCGGATCGGCCGGGAGATGGCCCGGCTGGAGGCCGGGGCCCAGGAGACGGAGCGGCAGCTCGGGGACCTCCGCCGGCGGCTCCAGGAGGAGTACGGAGACGTGGCGGGCCGGCCGGATCTGCCGGCCCTGCACCGGGAACTCCGGCGCCTCCGGGAAGAACTGGCCCGCCTGAACGGGAGGCTCGAGTCCCTCGCGCAGGAAGAGGAGGAGGTCCGGCGGCGCCTGGAAGCCCTACGGCCCTGGGATCGGCTGGGACAGGCCCCCGCCACGGCCCTCGCCCAGCTCCGGCCCCTGGCCCGGGAGGCCTACCGGGTCCGGGAGCAGCTGGAGCGGTCCCGGGCCGCGGCCCGGGCGGCCCGGGAGGAACTGGACCGGCACTTTGCCTGGTTTGAGGCCGCCTCCCCGGAGCAGCGGGAGGCCCTGGCCAACTACCCGACCCTCCGGGCCCGGCTGGAGGCGGAGGTCCAGGCCCGGGAGGCGGAACTGAAGTCCGCGGAGGAGCGGCACCGGGCCTGGGAGGCCGAGGCTGCGGCCTTCCGGGCGACCTACGGGGACCTGGAAGCCCTGGACGACCAGGCCCTGGAGGCGGTGAGTCAGAAGGTCGACCTTCTGGCGGAGGAGCGGCGGCGCAAGGAAGAACTGGGCCTGGCCGAAGCCGCAGTCCGAGCGGCCCGGGAGCGGCAGCGCCGCATCCGGTCCGTGGCCGCCGGCGTCGCCGGGGTGGCCGCGTCCATCGTGACCGGGTTCCTCGCCAGCTGGCTGGGCCTGGGGGCGGTGGCCATCGCAGCCCTCGTCACCCTCGCCGGGGGGCTTTCCGGGATCGCGGCCTGGATGCTCGCCGGCCGCCACGGCCGGGATGAGGCGGCCGAGGCCCGGGCGGCAGCGGCCCGCCAGGCTCTGGCCGAGATCGCCGCCCGGATCCGGGACCTGGACAGCCGGCTCGGCCCCTTCGCGGGGGCCGATGCCGTGGCCCTGGGGGAGCTCCGCCGCCGGCTCCAGGACCGGCAGCAAGCCCGGGAGCGGCTGGCCCGGCTGGAGGCCGAGGCCCCGTCCCCGGCGGTGCTGGCGGAACTCCGGGAGCGGCTCGCCGCGGCCCGGGCGAGCCTGGCGAACCTGGAGCGGGAGGTGGCGGCCGCCGGCGAGGGCGTCGTCCCGGGGGAAGCGGCAGCCGCCGGGCCGGCGGAGCGGTACGCCCGGTGGCGGGAGCGCCGCCGACGGCTCGAGGAGGCAGAGGCCCGGCTCCGGGAGGTGGCGGCGGCGGAGTTCGGCGTGGGGCCGGAGGAGGTGGAGGGGCTCCCGGTGACCGCCCTGGAGGGGAAGTGGCGGGCCCTTGCCGCCCTGGCGGAGGTAACTGGCAACCCCTGCGCCACCGCCCGCGACCTGCTGAACTGGATCGGGGAACTGGCCTCCGACCACTGGCAGGAGTGGGCGGAGGAGGCCCGGGCCTGGGAGGCAGCGGACCGGCGGCTCCGGGAGATGGAGGTGGAGCGCCGGCAACTGGAGGCTCCGGGCCCGGACGGCCGCATCCCCCGGGAGCGGCTGGAGGCGGAGATCGCGAGTCTCGCCGAGGCGATCCGGCCCTTTACCCCGGAGACCGATCCGGAGGAACTGGCCCGGCGGGTCCAGGAGGCCGCCGCGCTGGAGCAGTCGGCCCAGGAGGCGGCCGCGGCCCTGGCCACCCTCCGGCGGGAGCTGGCCACCCTGGCGGAGCGGCGAGCAGAACTGGACCGGGCCGCCGCGGCCCTGGCGGAGACCCTGGCGCCGGTCCTGGGTCCGGTCGGGGGCGATGTGGCCGCGGCCCGGGAGCGGCAGGCGGCCTTCGCGGCCCTGCAGGAAGACCTGGCCCGGGCGGAGCGGGACCTGGCGCTGCTCCTGGAAGCCCGGGGGGTCCAGTCCCCGGCGGAACTGGCAGACCGGCTGGAGGAGGCCCGGTCCGTCGTCTTCGGCGCCAAGCGCCAGCAGCAGGAGCTCTACCTGCGCTTCCCGGCTCTGCCGCACCCCGACGACGAGCACGACCCCGCCGGACTGCAGGCGGCCTATGCGGAACTGCAGGCTCAGGCGGAGGCGACGGAGCGGGATCTCCGGGCTGCGGAGGCGGCAGAACTCGACCTGCGCCGGCGGCAGGCCGAGCTCCAGGGCCGGGAGGTGATCAACGTCGCCGCCGCGGAGCTCGAACTCCGGCAGCTCCGGGCCCGGCGGGAGGAACTGATCCGGAAGCGGGACGCCCTGGCCCTGGCCTACCACGAGCTGAAGGCCGCGGTGGAAGCCTACCAGGCAACCCACCGGGAACGGCTCTCCGAGGCGGCCACCGCCCACTTCGCCGCGATCACCGGCCGGCCCGGGCGGCAGGTGGTCCTGGGCCCGGATTTCCTGGTGACGGTCTACGAGCCCGACGGCCGGGAGGTCACCCCGGACCAGCTCAGCCAGGGGGCCCGGGACCAGCTGTACTTCGCCCTCCGGCTGGCCATCGCCGACCTGCTGGCCGA
>QGUP01000385.1 GCA_003242505.1 Bacillota bacterium | reverse complement strand
GTCGCCAGCCGGCTGGTGGTCATCGGCTGCTCCACCGGTGGCCCCGGGGCCCTGCACCAGGTGCTGCCCCGGCTGCCCGCGGACCTGCCGGTGGGGATCCTGGTGGTCCAGCACATGCCCCCGGGGTTCACCCGCTCCCTGGCCGAGCGGCTGAACGAGATCTCGGCCATCGCCGTCAAGGAGGCCGAGGAGGGGGACCCGATCCTTCCCGGCCAGGCCCTGGTGGCCCCCGGCGGGTATCACATGCTGGTGGGCCCCGGCGGCCGGGTCCGGCTGGACCAGAGCCCCCCGGTCCACGGCGTCCGGCCGGCGGTGGACCCCACCCTGGAGTCCGCGGTCCGGGAGTACGGCGGCCGGATCCTCGCCGCCATCCTCACCGGGATGGGGTACGACGGCGCCCGGGGCGCCATGGCGGTGAAGAAAGCCGGCGGCCTCTGCGTGGCCGAGGACGCCTCCACCTGCGTGGTCTACGGGATGCCCCGGGCGGTGGTGGCCATGGGGCTGGCGGATGCGGTGCTGCCCATCCACGACGTGGCCACCGCCATCGTCCGGTACGCCCGGGGCGAGGCCATCGCCCGGGAAGGGGCGCGGCCCTCATGAACCTTCCCGGCTACCCGGTCTTTCGCCGCACGGTCCTGGAACTGACGGGCATCGACCTGGACCTGTACAAGGGCACCCAGCTGGAGCGACGGCTCCAGGCCCTGCTCCGGCGGGTCGGCGTGCCTGACCTGGTCCGCTACGCACGAATGCTCCGGGAGGACAGCCAGCGGGTACAGGAATTTCGGGACTTTCTCACCATCAATGTCACGGAGTTCTTCCGGAACCCGGACAAGTTCCGGGAGCTGAAAGAGAGCATCCTCCCCGACCTCCTGGCCCGGTCGCCCCGGCTGCGGATCTGGAGCGCCGGCTGCTCCACCGGGGCGGAGCCTTACTCGGTGGCCATCATCCTCGACGAACTGGGAGCGGCCAGCCGGGCGGAGATCCTGGCGTCGGACATCGACGAGCGGGCCCTGGACCAGGCCCGGCTGGGAATCTATTCGGAGCGGGAGATGAAGGAGGTGGACCCGGTCCGGCGCCGGCGGTACTTCGTCCCCACCGGCGACGGGTGGCAGGTGGTCCCGGCCATCCGCCGGCGGGTCCGGTTCTGGGCCATGAACCTATTGGCCGATCCCTTCCCCGAAGCGTGCGACCTCATCCTGTGCCGCAACGTCGTCATCTATTTCTCGGAAGAGGCCAAGGACCAGCTCTACCGCCGGTTTCGGGCGGCCCTGAAGCCGGGGGGCGTGCTCTTTGTCGGCGGAACCGAGAGCCTCCTGCGGGCGCGGGAGCTGGGCTTTGCCCCCATCACTCCTTTCTTCTACCGGGCGATACCGGGTGAGCCGCCAGGGGCTGGGGTGGGAGCAGGGGTCACGAAAGGCAGGTAGCGGGCGGATGAAGGCGGAGTTCGTCAATCCCTTCGTCTCGGCGGCCTACCGGGTTCTGCAGACCGAGACCCGGACCGAGGTGACCAAGGGGCAGGTCACCCTGGAGGATTCCCCCCTGGTTTCGGACGAGGTGACGGTCCTCATCGGCGTGGTGGGCCGGGCCCAGGGGCTGGTCCTGTACGGCATGTCGGAGAGGACCGCAAAGGGGATTGTCGGCGCCATGATCGGAGAGGCGGTCCCCGTCTTCGACGCCATGGCGGAGAGCGCCATCGCGGAGCTGGGCAACGTCATCACCGGACTGGCCAGCGGTGAACTGGAGCGGGCCGGCTACCCGTGTAAGATCGCCCCGCCCTCGGTGGTGGTGGGGAAGGGCACCAGCATCTCCACCCTGAGCATCAAGCGGCTGGTGATCCCGCTCTACACGAAGTTCGGTGAGCTACAGGTGCACGTGGCCCTGCGGGAGACCTACTGACGCCGGGCCGCCTGCCGGGGTGACGGCTCTCTGGCGCCGCGGCTGCCGCCGCGGCGGCGCCCCGGGCCGATTGACAACCCCGGCGGGCGGCGTGTATCTTTGTCCCAACGGACCCAGGGAGCGGCGGCCCACGGGTTGCGGGTTGCCGCGACCCGGCATACGCCACAACGGAAACGGCAGAGGTTGGGGTGTTCAGCTGTGCAGGAGATCCCGGTGGTGATCGCCGGTGCCACGGGCAAGGTGGGCCGGGAGGTGGTGCGGGCCGTGCTCCGGGAGCCGGGGTTCCGGCTGGTGGGCGCGATCGCCCGCTCCGCCGCCGGCCGGGACATCGGCGAGGCCCTGGGGCTGGAGTCCGGTCCGGTGGGGGTGCCGGTGGCGCCGGACCTGCCCACGGCCCTCTCCCGGCCGGAAGCCGCCGGGGCCCGGGTCCTGGTGGACTTCTCCAGCGCTGAGGCCTTCCGTTCCCTCTTTCCGGAGGCCCTCCGAAAACGCCTGGCCCTGGTGGTGGGGACCACGGGCTTCACCCAGGACGAGCTGGCGGGGTACGCCCGGGCCTGCCGGGAGGCTGGCGTGGGGGCTGCCTTCATCGCGAACTTCGCCATCGGGGCGATGCTGATGATGAAGTTCGCGGCGGAGGCCCGGAAGTACTTCCCCCACGTGGAGATCGTGGAGATGCACCACCATACCAAGCGGGACGCGCCCTCGGGCACGGCCCTCCGCACCCGGGCCCGGCTCGAGGCGGCCCAGGGGGACCTCCAGGGGCCGCCGGTGCCCATCCACTCGGTGCGGCTGCCGGGGCTGGTGGCCCACCAGGAGGTGATCTTCGGCGGGCCCGGGCAGGTGCTGACCATCCGGCACGACGCCACCTCCCGGGAGTGCTACGTCCCCGGTGTGCTCCTGGCCTGCCGGTGGGTCCTCGCCCACCCCGGCCAGGTGGCCTTTGACCTGGAGCAGCTCACCCGCTGACACCGGACAGGCGCCGCCCCCCGGGGTCCCGCCATATGCTGGCGGTGAGGCAGCGGACGCCGGGGGGGACGGGGATGGGGGTCAGGGGTACGGCGGTGGCGGTCCTGGGCGGCGACGCCCGGATGCCGGTGGCCGCGGGGGA
>QGUP01000384.1 GCA_003242505.1 Bacillota bacterium | reverse complement strand
GGTCGACCCAAGGAAAACCTGGTGAATCCGAGCAAGACCTGGTCGGTCCGCTAGTCGATCCGCTCGATCTCGGCCCCCAGCTGGTTCAACCGGCCGGGCAGGTCGTCGTAACCCCGCTCCACGTGCTCGATGCCGCTGACGATGGTCACGCCCTCCGCCGCCAGCCCGGCCAGCACCAGGGCCGCGCCGGCCCGGATGTCGGTGGCCTCCACCGGCACTCCCGTGAGCCGCTCCACCCCCTGGATCCACGCGGTCCGGCCCTCCACCCGGATCCGGGCCCCCATCCGGACCAGGTCCGGGACGTACCGGAACCGGTCCTCGTAGAGGGTCTCGGTCACGTGGCTCTCCCCTTCCGCCAGGGAGAGGAAGGCGGTCATCTGCGACTGGGCGTCGGTGGGGAAGCCCGGGTAGGGCAGGGTGGTGACCGGGATCCCCCGGGGCCGACGCTTCACCGTCACCCGGACGTTGTCGCCGTTCTCCTCCACCTCCACCCCGGCCTCCCGGAGTTTGGCGATCACCGGGCCCAGGTGCAGGGGGATGACGTTCTCCACCCGGATGTCTCCCCAGGTGATGGCTCCGGCCAGCATGAAGGTCGCAGCCTCGATGTCGTCGGGAATGACGCAGTGCCGGCGCCCCTCGAGGAACCGGCCGCCCCGGATGCGGATGGTGTCGGTCCCCGCCCCGTGGATCTGGGCCCCACAAGCGTTCAGGAAGTTGGCCACGTCCACCACGTGGGGCTCCCGGGCCGCGTTGTGGAGCACCGTGGTCCCCTCGGCCCGCACCGCGACCAGCATGGTGTGGATGGTCGCCCCGACGCTCACCAGGTCGAAGTAGATGCTGGTCCCCCGGAGCCGGTCCGCCCGGGCCTTGAGGACCCCCCGTTCCATCCAGACGTCGGCGCCCAGGGCCGTCAGCGCCTTGATGTGCTGGTCCACCGGGCGCTGGCCGATCTTGTCCCCGCCGGGCAGGGGCACCTCCGCCCAGCCGAAGAGGCCCAGCTGCACCCCGAGTAAGTAATAGGAGGCCCGAATCGCTCCGGCCAGGTGGTGGGGGATCGGCGCGGGCCGGAGCCCCGCGGGGTTCACCGTCAGCCGGTGCTCGACGGGGTCGTACTCCGTCTGCACGCCGAGGATGTCCAGCATCTCCCGGTAGATTTCCACGTCGCGGATGCGAGGGACGTTCTCCAGGACGCTGGTCCCCTCGGCCAACAGGGTGGCGGCGATGAGCGGCAGGGCGGCGTTCTTGCGGCCGTTGATCTTGACCGAACCGGTCAGCCGCCGCCCACCCCGGATGGCATACTTGGGCACAGGCGCTTTCCTCCTCAAAAGACAAGGGCAGATGAAACTACCAGACCCTGGTATTCTGCCCCCGCTTGGCACTTTCCTGCACGATTTCCGGGCTCAATGGACCTCGTCTGACCTCGTCGCTGGCCGTACCCGCTGGACCCTGGACCCCGATGGACCCTGAACGATGGCCCGACCCGACGGTGCCGGCTGGGCGGCGAACCGCAGCCCGGGGCTTGCTGGTCGCCCCGTCAGGGCGCCTCCACCTCTCCTGTGAACGCGTTCACATAGTATACCTCGCCGGTGGCGGTGAGCACCCGCCAGGCGGCATAGGTCTCCCAGGAACTGGCCGAGACCGAGGGAGGTGCGTAATACCCCAGTTCCACCCCGGTGAAGGTGGTCCCACCCCGGGTGGATGGGTTGACCTTCAGGTAGCCGGCCAGGCGCAGGAGGGCCTCGCCCGGGTCCAGCACCCCCTTGGGGTCTCCCCGGAAGCCCTCAGGGGTGGGGAAGAAGGCCGCCACCTCCTCCACCCCCTCCTGGCCCAGGAAGACCCGCAAGTAGCCGGCGAAGACGGGAACGCCTTCGTATACCGGCACGTATTCTACCACGGCCCGGCCCGCCGGGGTATAGTAGATTCGCGCCATTCGCAGCATCCGGACCGCCTGGATCCCTCCCGCCCGGAGAAAGGCCTCCGCGGCCTGCCGGACCGCCCCCGGGTTCTCCAGACGGACCGGGGCGCCCCAGGGCCGGCCGGGGCGGAACTGGACGATGCCGCCGGGCTGGACAAGGACCGCCGGCGCCCCCCACCCGCCGGGGGCGGATCCCGTCCCGGCCAGCCGGGTCAGCCGGTCCGCCAGTTCCTGGATCACCGCCGGGGCCGGAGGCGAGACCCGCAGAAAAGGCCGCACCCGCTCTGCCCGGGGCAGCGGGGCTTCCAGCCGGAACCCCTGGGCGGCAAGCTGGTTCCGGACCTCCCGCTCCCGAAACTGGCCGAGCCACAGCTGGGTGATCGGCTGGCTGAAGGGCGGGAGCCAGAGGGCCAGGGCCAGGACCACGTTCACTGCGGTAAAGGTCAGGAGGAGTAATCGCCGGGCCTGCTGCCAGTCCACCGCTCCTCCCCCCCTCCGCCCTCTCCGGCCGCCGGATCCCAGCGGTGCCCGGCGGTTCCAGACCTCTCAGGGCAGCACCTGGCCGGACTCGGCATCCACCAGCACCGGTCCCGTTTCCCGGAAGGTGACCACCCAGACCGGCACCAGCCGCTGCAGGGTGGCGGGCTCCAGCCGCCAGGCCAGGTGGACCCGGTGCACCACCGCCGGCGACCGGGCATTCCCGGCCTGGTGCCGGGAGCCGTGGGCCGCGGCCACCGCCGCCTCCGGCGGCACCAGTTCCGCCACCCGGTCGGTGTCACCGATCTCCAGGGTGTGGGCAGCGTAAAGGTAGGTCACCCGGCCTCCAGCCACCATGGCCTCCACCACCGGCCGGTCCCCGATGACCGGCAGGCCGCCCCGGTAGAACCCGAAGAACAGCCGGCGCCGCCACCGGGTCTGCTCCACTCCGGTCAGCACCCCGTCCGCCGGCCAGAGGGACCGGCTGCCGGCAAACTCCAGGGCCGCGGCCACCGCGTCCGGGAGGCTCGGCCCCGCCGAGGCCGGCTCCCGGGGCTGGGACTCCGTGTACTCCAGGGCGCCGGTGGAGTAGACCCGCAGCGCCCGCCGGCCGTCGGTGTAGATC
>QGUP01000383.1 GCA_003242505.1 Bacillota bacterium | reverse complement strand
TGTTCACCCCCTCGGTGGTGCTGCCGGTGAGGGCAATGGCATCGGGGCCGGCGTCCAGCACCGCCGCCAGGAGCTGCCGGAGTTCCTGGGCCAGCCCGAAGGTCCGGCGGAAGTACGCCTCCCCGGTGCGGCCGCCGGTAAGCTCCTCCTGGAGGGCCGCGGCCATCGCCTCGGCCGCCGGGGCGGGCAGGGGGCCCGTGGTGCCGTTGTTGAGGTAGACGGCCCGGCTGAGGGCCGGCAGCGCCGCCCGCACCGCCTGCAGTTTCGCGTCCATCGGTTTCACACCTCTGATTCGGGGCCTCCGGCTTAAAACGCTGGATGGCAGGAAGCGGTTTCGCCGTGTCGGCGCCCGCACCCTGCCATCTCCTCTGGTTCCTTGTCGTATCTCCGGCAGGTGGTGCTGCCCACGTACCCATCGCCCGGGCCGTCGGGTGCCCCCACCCGGATTCGCCGGTTCCGGATTCGCCGACGGATGAAGACGGTGGACCTGGCCGGTCTGCCCCCCTGCGGGGCGCCCAGTGGTACCGCCGGCCGCCACTGCCGCCCGTTACCCGCCCTGCTTCGGCACCGCGCAGGTGTAGTCCTCTGGGGTGACCTCGTCGCTACCGGTGCCCTGCCGGCGGATGACAATGCGCCAGCTCGCCGGGCCGGTTTTCTCAAAGGATTCGATCAGGTGGCCGGCGCTTTGGGCCCATCGGGGCAGGGATTCGGTCGCCTGGTTGCAGTCAAAGTCGATGATGAGCCGGCCCCCCGGCGCCACCTCCTGAATCCGCTGCTTGGCGATCACCAGGGGGTAGGGGCAGACCTCCCCCAGGAGGTCCAGGTACAGTTCGGAACGCATCGCCATCGCTCCTTTCCAGGAAGTGTGAAGGGTGCCGCCGGGCCCGTTGGCCCCCGGGAGCCGCCAGCGTCAGCCGCCGCTGGCGGCGACGGCCTGTCCTGCGGCCCTGACCTGAGCCCGCATGGGCAAGACCAGGAACAGGTAGGCACCGACCCAGGTGCCCAGGATGATGGCCAGCGTCGCCACCCAGCCGTTGAGGGTAAAGAGGCTCACCGCAACCAGGCCGTTGCCGACGTTGCATCCCCGGGCCAGGGTAGCTCCCAGGCCCATGCCCAGGCCGCCTACCATGTGCTGTAGGAGCCGGCCGGCGTTGGGGGCCCGCAGCCGGAACTCACCGGCGCCCCGGGCGGCCAGGTAGCTGCCCAGCGGGATGCCGAGAACCAGGAATACACCCCAGTCTAGGAATTGGGGGTTGCTGTCTACGACGAGAAACCGCAGCAGGTTGGCGGTGGGGGTGGTGATGCCCAGGCCGTAATGGCGGCCCGTACTCACCGAGGTGATCCAGGCCAGCACCGCGACCGCGCCCACGGCAAAGCCGGTCACCGGCCAACTCCAGCCCCGACCGAAGACCGCCCTCCAGAGGGCCGGACGGTGCGGATCCTCCGGAAACGGAATGGCAGGCTGCGGCTCCCGGCGGCTCCGGACCAGGAAGAAGAGCGAGACCGCCCAGAGGGCGCCGGCCAGCACCCAGGGGCTGACCCCCAGGGCGCCGTAGAGGGTTGTGGCACCGTTCAGCGTGGCGGTGGGCTCCTGGATGCGTCGGGTGAGCGGGGCGAGAGCCCCGGCTCGGGCCATGAGGGCGCCGATGCCGTAGAAGACTGCTGCCACCAGCGACCCCACCATGCCCTCGCCAATTCGGAAATAGGTCCCGGACGCGCAGCCGCCGGAGAGGATGACGCTGATGCCAAAGATCAGGCCGCCGGTAAGAGCGGCGAGCCACTGAAAGGGATCGGGCTGAACCTGAACCAGGCCCGCCTGCTGCAGGAGCAGGATGCCGGTGGACTGGACGGCGAGGGAGACCACGTATGCCTTGAAGAGCCGGCTGTCCCGGGTGAGGTACAGGTCCCGGAAGGCGCTGGTCATGCAAAAGCGCCCCCGCTGCAGCACAAAGCCAAAGAGCAGGCCGGTCAGTCCGCCCGCAAGGGCCGTGTAGAGCATCCGAATCCCTCCCCCTAATACCGTATTTTGTATCGGAAAACTCGCTTTTTGGTTACCTCCGATTGTAGGCAGTGCCGGGGGCATTGTCAACGCCAAACAAAAAAGGGCCGAACCGGCCAGGGTGCCGATCCAGCCCAACGCGATGGGGTATTTCCGCCTGATGCCGCCTCGGTGGTTGGGGTTCAGCTCAAGACGTAAGCCAGGACCAGCCGGGCGGTGGCCTCCAGGGCTTCCACATGGGTGCGCTCGTAGCTGTGGGAGGCATCGACCCCGGGGCCCATGAGGGCGTGCCGGGCCTCCAGGCCGGCCTGGAGGGCGGCACCGGCGTCGGACCCGTAGTAGGGATAGATGTCCACCTGATGCGGGATCCCGTGGGCTCGGGCGAGCTGAATCAGCCGGCGGCTGAGGGCGTAGTCGTAGGGGCCGTCGCTGTCCATCACGCAGATGGTGCAGGAGAACTCATCGGAGGTCTGCCCCCGGCCTACCGCGGCCATGTCCACCGCGACGATCTCCGCCACCTCCGGAGGGATCCCTGCGGCCGCGCCGTGGCCCACCTCCTCATAGTTGCTGATGAAGAGGTAGGTGGTCGCAGTGGGTTGCCGGCCGGTCTCCCGGAGAACCCGGGCTGCCGCCAGGAAGACCGCCGCCGCGGCCTTGTTGTCCAGATGCCGGGATTTGATGAAGCCCGCGGGGGTGACGACGGTCCGGGGATCCCAGGAGACAAAATCCCCCACCCCGATGCCCAGGGCCCGCACCCCCTCCGGGTCGCTCACCCGCTCGTCCAGCCGAACCTCGACGTCGTCGTCCTCCCACTTGATCTCCTTCATCTCCGGGCCGTGAACGTGGACCGAAGCCCGGACCGGCACCACGGTGCCGGTGTACTGCCGGCCGTCCAGGGTGTGGACCGTGCAGTACTCCCCCACCACGGTGAACCAGGGGTAGCTGCCGATCCGGGTGAGCTTCAGCCGGCCGCTGGGCTTGATCTCCTTCACCATCGCCCCCAGGGTGCCGATGTGGG
>QGUP01000382.1 GCA_003242505.1 Bacillota bacterium | reverse complement strand
CCCGCCCCCGCCGGAGGGCGGGCGGGGGGAGGCCCGGCCGGGGGGTCCGGACCCCGCGCGGGGGGAGCCGGGGCGGGGCCCCGCCGGGTCCCGGGGGGCCCGGGCGAACCCCGGGCGCGCCCATCCCAGGGCGATGGCGGAGGCCTATCCCAGGAAGGGACGCACCGGCACCTCCGGGCAGAGGACGCATCCCCCCAGGGCCGTATGGTCAAGCCCCGGCCGGAAGGGAACCCGGTCCAGGGGAACGAGGTCGTGCACCTCCATCACCGGGGCCTCCTCCCCCAGCACCTGACCGCACCGGTACCCCCGGACCCGGACCCGCCGGCCCTCGTACAGGTCGAGGCTGACACTGCGGCTGCGGAGGAGCATCACCCACCGGCCCCCCTTGTCCCGGAGGCCGTGGGTGGCCCCGGAGGCCCGCCGCCCCCCTGCCAGCCCCACCAGCTCCCCGCTGGCACACGCAAAGGCTGCCATGGATCTCCCCCTCGCGTCCCGCCGCGCCTGCCGCCGCGGCGGGGCTTCCTGCTGGATCCGTCTTATGTAAACGATGCGCCAGGGGTGCACGGCTAGGGGAGGGAAGGGAACAGGACGCCCTGCCGGGGCGGCCGGCAGGGCGTCGGCGTATGGACGGGCCTTTGCGGCCGATGTCAGACGGGTGTTTTCCCGGGGTCCGGTCGGGTTCAAAGGGGGTCCTTCCACATGATCAGCGCATCTTCCCCGGTGTCGGTGTAGTAACCCCGGCGAATGCCCGAGGGCTGGAAGCCCAGCTTCCGATAAAGCTCCTGGGCCGGCTGGTTGGAGACCCGGACCTCCAGGGTCATCCGGGTGGCCCCCTCGGCCCGGGCCCAGTCCATCAGCCCCCGCATCAGCCGCTCCCCGAGCCCCTGCCGCCGCCAGTCGGGATGAACGGCCACGTTGGTCACGTGGGCCTCATCCAGCACGAGCCACATCCCGGCGTAGCCCACCACCGTCCCCCCGACCCGGGCGACCAGGTAACGGGCATGGGGGTTCTCGGTCAGTTCCCGGACAAAGGCCTGGCGGGACCACGGCGTCAGGAAGGAGAGCCGCTCCACTGCGACCACGCCGTCCACGTCCGCCAGGGTCATCGGCCCCACCTCGGGTGCCGGGCCCTCCGGCACCGCCACCACCCCCCGGTACGCAGGCCCAGGCTACTGCCCGCCGTGCCGCCGGTCCCAGAGGACCTCCGCCTCGGAACGGCGGAGGTAGACCGGGGCCAGGGCCTCCGGCGCCACGGTCTCACCCGCGGCCGCAGCCCGGGCCCCGAGGGCGGCCACCGCCCAGCCCCGGGGGAGCCGTAGCCCGTCGGGTACGGGCACCGCCCAGTCCGGCACCTCCGACGGCACCGCATCCCCCGCCAGGAAGACCGGCGCCCCGTCCCGGAGCCGGTCCAGTTCCTCCAGCCAGGCTCCCAGGGGCACGAGCCGGGGCGCTATCAGTTCCGTCAACCGGGGGGCCACCCGTTCCGTCAACCGGCCAGCCGGCTCCTCCCCCGCCGGCTCTACCCGGTACAGGGCCGTGTAGACCTCCCCTCGCTTCGCATCCAGCAGCGGCGCCACCAGCCCGCTCCCGGGGGGCAACCCCGCGGCGATGGCCGCCAGGGTGCTCACCGGCACACAAGGGATGCCCAGGGCAAAGGCGAGGGCCTTGGCTGCGGAAAGGCCGATGCGCAGGCCGGTAAAGGAGCCGGGCCCCACCCCCGCGGCCACCGCGGCCAGCTCCCGCCGATCCCGGCCGGCCTCCTGGAAGGCCTGGGCGATGAGGGGCAGGAGCCGGGCCGAGTGGACCCGGGGACTGACCACAGTGAGTTCCGTCAGCAGCCGGCCGTCCTCCACCAGGGCCACGGTGCAGGCCGCGGTGGCCGTGTCAAACCCCAGGATCAGCATGGCGCAGTTCCTCCAGCAGAGCCTCGTACCGCGCGCCCCGGGCGGTGAGCCGCAGCCGCCGCCCGTCCGGCACCGTCTCCAGGTCGATCCGCAGGTGCTCCGGGGGCCAGAGGGCCTCCACCTTGTCCGCCCACTCCACCAGGCAGACGCCGTCGCCGTAGAAGGAGTCCTCGTACCCCAGTTCCTCCAGCTCCCACAAGCCCCGGATCCGGTAGACGTCCCAGTGGTAGACCGGGAGCCGGCCGCCCCGGTACTCCCAGAGCAGGGGGAAGGTGGGGCTCCCGCCGCTCCGCTCGACCCCGAGGCCGGCCAGGATCCCCTGGGCCAGGGCGGTCTTCCCCGCGCCCAGGTCCCCCACCAGGGCGATGAAACTCCCCGGCCACAGCCGCTCCCCAATCCGCTGCCCCAGGGCTGCCGTAGCCTCCAGGGACCGGCTCAGCCACTCCCACTCCACTGGCATCCCACGCTCCAACCCTTCACCCCGATGGTCCGGTGCGTCAGTCGGCGGTTCCGCCGCGGTGGTCTCACGGTCCACCGAGTCTCATGGTCCACCGAAGTGGCCTGATGCCCCGCCTTCACGAGCACGAATCAGGCGCCGGGCACGCCCCGGCGCCTTCCGGTCTACACGCCCAGGATGTCCCGGTCTACACGCCCAGGATGTGATAGCCGCAGTCGACGTAGAGCACCTCGCCGGTGATGGCGGCCGAGAGGTCGCTGGCCAGGAACAGCCCGGCGTTGCCCACATCCTCCTGGGTGACATTCCGCCGGAGGGGCGCCTTTTCCTCCACCACCTTGAGGATGCCCGAAAAGCCCTTGACCCCCATGGCCGCCAGGGTCTTGATCGGCCCGGCGGAGATGGCGTTCACCCGGATGTTGGCCGGCCCCAGTTCCATGGCCAGGTACCGCACCGCGGACTCCAGGGCGGCCTTGGCCACTCCCATCACGTTGTAGCCCGGCACCGCCCGCTGCGAGCCCAGGTAGGTGAGGGTGATGATGCTGCCGCCGCAGGCCTTCTCCATCAGCGGCCTGGCCCGGCGGGCCACCGCGGCCAGGGAGTAGGCGCTGACCGAAAGCGCCGTGTCCCAGGCCTCCCGGGAGGTGTCCACAAACTGGCCCTCCAGGGC
>QGUP01000381.1 GCA_003242505.1 Bacillota bacterium | reverse complement strand
GGGAACGGGGGTGCGGCCAGTGTGACCGCCATGACAGATCCCTCCTTCCCCACGAAGGGGTCGAAAAGGGCCTGACGGGGGCCGCAGCCCCCGTCAGGCGATCTCGCACTCGCAGTAGCCCCGGCGATCCACGGTGTGGCCGCACTCAGGACAGATCTCCCGCTGCGGCCGCCGCGGGCGCCGGGTCGCGGCCTGAACCCGGACGAAGCGGTGGTTCCGATCCGGACGGCGGCGTACCCGGGTGCGGGTGCGCCGGATGTGCTTCAGCATGTCTAAGCACCTCCTTCTCGCAGGGGCGGATTGAAAAAACGAAAAGCGCCCCCCGCGGCGCTTGCCGGCTGCTTGAGCAGCCGTTCGAGGTCGCCCCCTGAAGGGGGCTCCCGTCAGCGCGCGCGAAAGCGCGTCCTTACTTCGATCAAACATGAGACGATGGAAACTGTCAATTTGCTGTTGCGTACTCGGCGGATTCGCCGTTGCGCCCCGGCTGGATGACGGGTCCTGCATCCGCCGTGAGCCGGGCCGGGCGGTCGGTACCCGACCGCTCCTTTCGGAGGCGGCAGAGGGCAGCACCCGGAAAAAAGGAGCGCGCGGCTATCCGCCAGCGCGCTCCGGATCGACACTAGAAGGGAACCTCCTCCATGACTTCATCCGCAGAGGACTCCTCGCTCCCGTCTCCCCCATCGGGATCGGAGGCCAGCTCGTAAGCGGGCCCGAACGGGGTATCCCGCCGAACAAGCTGACCGGCCGCGGCCAGTTCGTCGAGGGCCGCTGCCAGCTCATCCAGGCTAACCTCCCGCCCGAGGTCCCGGGACAGGAGCTGGGCCAGCCCGCCCATGCCCGTCGGCTTCACGCCGCCCTGCTGGGTAACCGCTGCCAGCAGGTGCTGAGGCAGCGGGTCGGCCTGCACCATCTGGTCCAGCTCCTTCCAGGCCGAGTCCTGGGACCGCCTGGACGTGTGGGGCGCCCGAATCCGGACCGGCAGCGTCCGGCCCTGGGCGGCCAGGCTGAGATAGCCGTCCCCGCTCCGGAGGTACGGCAGCCGCCGGGTCGCCTCCGCGTCCAGGTCCGTCTCGGACCGGATGGCCTGAAGATCCTGGGCCCGCACCGTCCGCAGGACCAGCTTCGTGGAGAGCTGAGCCGTAATGGTCTCGGAGAGCAGGGCCGGTCGCTGCGTCGCCAAGGCGAGGTAGACCCCGTACTTGCGGCCCTCCTGGGCAATCTCCGTGAGAATGCCCCGGGTGGCTGCGCGGACCTCGGGATTTCGGGGTGCGAACTGGTGGGCCTCATCGGCAACCACCCAGAAGGGGGGCACCGCCGGCCCCGCAGGGGGAATCCCCTGCTCCACGGCATCCCGGTAGGCCCGTCGGGCCCGGTAGAGGGCCTGGAGGACGTACTGCCCGACGAACTCCAGCGTCCGGCCGGGGCCACGGAGGACCGCCAGCTTCCGGTTCCGGATCGTATCCAGCGCCCACCGGGCGGCATCCTTGCCGGCCGAGAACAGGCCGAGCCGGTCAAGGTAGTTGAGCCGCCGCTCGATGGCCTGGAGCGTCTCGAGCGGGGCGATCTGCCGGCCCATGTCCGCTACGTCCTTGTGCTGCTGGCGGAGCTGCTCCAGTGCGCCGCCTGCCTGCTGCTCCTCGGACATGTGGTTGCTGCGGGCCACCTGCAGGCGGTCGCGGAACGTCTGCAGGCTCTGCTTCCGCTGGTGAAGCAGACCCACCGCAGCATCCATGTTCGGGGACCACTCCTGCTCCCCGAAGGCCGAGGCCAGGAGCCGGCGGACCATGTCGGTGGACAACTCGCGCCAGTCAATGGCCACGTCCTTGCCCACCGTGGCCACCTCGTGGCGATTGGCATACGAGCGGCCCCACGCTCCCGCGTCCGGGAACGGCCGCACGAACTCCATCTCCTGGTGCGGATCCAGCACGACCCCGGGATGCCGGGAGAGCATCATCTGCTCGCAGAGGACCCGCAGGGCGACCGACTTGCCCGACCCGGACCCCCCGAAAATGCCAATGTGGGGGAACTGGTGCTGGTCGTCCGGGTCGATCATGGCCGGCACGCCGGGCGCGGCCGTCACGGGCCGGCCGGGCTCCAGGATCGGGGCGCGGTCCTTGAGATCGTCCGGAACGTAGGGAGCGACGGCCTCGGTGCCCCGAATGACGCCGATGGCCCAGGCCCGGTCCGGATCGCCGGGCACGAAGTGGCCCTTGACGTCCTCCCACTCGGGTGCGACGACCATCGCGCCGACCGGCACGGGGGTGGCCCGCTCCTCGAGCAGGCGGATCCGCGCCTTGAAGACGACAGGGCCCTTGGGATCGCCCAGCCGGCCGAGGGCCTCCAAGATGGCGTCGGGCTGATCGGGCCGGAGCAGCTCGGGCCGGTCCGCCTGCGTGGACGTGACCTGGCCGAGGGCCCAGCCCCCCTCGACTTGAACCCGTACAAGCCCGTGCAGGGGCCAGGGCTGGCGGGTGGTGTAGGCCTCGACGGAGGAATCGTCCGTCGGGCCCAGGACGTACCCGAGGACTTCCGCCATGCAGGGATCCTCCTTTCGGCCCGGTGCGGGGGTGTCCCCGCACCGGGCGGTCTTGGGCTCTACCGGGCGACCAGGGTGTCGGCCTCCGCCTCGATGTCCTGGAGGGAGACGACCCTGGCGGCGGTCTGGTGGCAGCGAGTGCAGGTCCGGTACGGGATCCCGGACGCATCGACGGCCACCGTCAGTTCCGCCCCGCAGCGGCGGACCAGGCCGAGGATCTCGCGCTCCTGGGCCCAGCGCCGCCCGCGGGGTGTGTTGAGGGTCAGGCGGAAGCCGCACACCCGGCACTTGACGACCGGGCCGAAGCGGTTCCGTCGGACCCTGAGCCAACGCCCGCATTGGCAGGCGTAGGCCTTTGGCTGCTGACACACCGCCGGGATCCCTGTGGCGAGGAAAACGGGGTCCCGGTCGCGATGGGATTGAACGGGGACAATCCCCGGTAGGAGGGCCACCCACCCGGGGGGGACCGAAGCCGGGCCCCCCCAACCCTTCAAGGG
>QGUP01000380.1 GCA_003242505.1 Bacillota bacterium | reverse complement strand
TAGTGGTGTTGAGTGATGAGGCGAGCGGGAAGAGGTGGGCAGAGTGGGTCGTCGGAGGCGGCAGATGAGAAGAAGAGACGGGGGGAGCAGGCCTGGAGAGGGCAGGGCTGGAGGAGCCCGGGCTGGAAGGGGCGGGGCTGGACGGGGCAGGACGGGACGGAGCAGGACGGGAGGAACCGGGGCTGGGGCTCCAGGAGGGGGCCCTCACGGTCATGGCCGACCGGCGCAAGCTGGAACGGGCGGTCTACAACCTGGTCCACAACGGCATCCAGTACAACCGGCCCGGGGGACGGGTGACCGTCGCCGTAGCGCCGGAGCCGGGAGCCGTTCGCATCACCGTGGCCGACACCGGCCCAGGGATCCCGCCGGAGGACCTGCCCCACATCTTCGACCGGTTCTACCGGCGGGAGCCTTCCCGGAGCCGGGGCCACGGGGGTGCGGGCCTGGGGCTGGCCATCGCCCGGGAGATCGTCGAAAGCCACCGGGGCGCCATCCAGGTGGAGAGCCGCCCAGGGGAGGGAACCCGATTTGCGGTGGTTCTGCCCAGGTCGTGACGCCCCTGGCCGGCCCCGGGGCCGTCGCCCCCGGCTCCCCATGCCGCCGGCCCGGTCGCCGGGCGGGCTCTCTCCGGCGCCGGTCCTGCCAGTCCGACCCCCGGCCGGGCTCCCCCCGGCGCCGACCCCGCCGGTCCGGCCGGGGGCGCCCCGGGTGGCGCCGGCCCTGCTGGCCCTGCTCCTGGCCTGCGGCTGCGCCCGGAATGTCGGACCCGCCGGGCCGCCCCCTGCCATCTCCCCGGTGCCCCGGCCCGCCCTGGAGACGGTGGTGCTCTACTTCCCCCACCAGTCTCGGCCGGTTCTGGTCCGGGAAGTGCGCCAGGCCGTCCGCCGGGGCGAGTTCCCGGAGGAGTTTGCCCTCCGGGAACTCCTCAAAGGACCCCGCCGGCCCGATGCCCGGCCCCTGGCCCTGCCGGACCCGGCTCCGGCCGAGGCCACCGGCGGAGCACCGGAGCCGGTGGCTGGGCCCTCCCCCCTGCTGGTCGGGAAGGTCATCGACGGCACCCTTTCCCTCTACCTCTCCCCGGAGGCCCGGGAGGCCCTCGCCCGGTCGGGGAGCCTCCTGGACATCTACGCCCTGGTCAACACCGCCGCCCAGTTCAACCGGGTGGAGCGGGTGGCGATCCGTTTCATGGACGGCGGGACCCTGCCGGTGGAGGGGCTGGCGGGAACCCCGGGGCCCCTCTACCCCCGCCGGGACCTGGTGGACTCCGCCCCCGCCGAGGAGCCGCCGGGCCCATGAGCCAGGCACTCCAGCCAGGCACAAGATGAGCCCACCCCCGGGCCGGATGCCCGGGGGTGGGCTGTTTTTCCGCCTCAGCACTTGCTGTAGCCGCAGTTGTAGCAGGTGCTGCAGCCCTCGGCCATCACCAGGCTGAAGCTGCCGCACTCCGGGCACGGGTCCACCGGCCGGTCCGGCTCCGGGGCCGGAGCAGCCCCCGCCGCGCCCGGGGCCCCGGCGCCCGGTGCCTGCGCAGCGGCCGCCGCTTCGGCAAGGGCCGGGTGACCGGCCCCGGAGGCCGCGGTGCCCGCGGCCAGTTCGTGGACCGCCTTCAGGCCGCCATTCGCAGCCTGGCTGTCGTACCAGACCAGGAACCGCTGCAGCCCCTTGGCGATGGCGCTGGCGAGAGAGGTGACCCGGTTGGGGCCAAAGCCGTAGGAGCCCGAGCCGCCGATGTTCTTCAGCTTGTCGATGACGATCTCCACCCGCTCCCGCCACGGCACGTCGGAGCGGAGCCGGAGGAGGGTCGAGATGAGCATCCCCATGGCCACCGCATCGGCCATCAGGTCCGAGCCGGCGGCGCCGACGCTGACGATCACCTCAAAGGGCTCCCCGGCCTCGTTGATGTGCACGTCCAGGGTCATGTTCCCGAAGTGGGTGGGAATCTTGAACATCTTGCCCATCGCCTCCGACGGCCGGGGGGAGAGGGCCGGGGCCTTCGCCTTGCCCCGGGCCTGGGCCGCCTCCCGGGGCTGGGGCGCCCCCTGGGCCGCCGGGGCCCCCTGGGCCGCCCCCTGGCCGGCCGGGGCCGCCGCCGGCACCGGCGCCTGGGCGCCACCCGGCTCCGTCCCGGGCTTGTCCTCCTTCTTGCCAACGGTCAGCACCTGGCCCACCCGGGAGCCGTCCCGGTAGACCGTAATGCCCTTCAGCCCCAGCTCCCAGGCCAGTTCGTAGGCCTCCCGGACGTCGTCCACCGTCGCGTCGTGGGGGAAGTTGATGGTCTTGCTCACCGCCGCGTCGATGGGCTGCTCCAGCACCCCCAGGTGGTCCTCCCCCTGGAAGGCGGCCTGCATCCGGACGTGCCAGTAAGGCGTGATGTCGTGGGCGGTGGCGAAGACCTCCTGCCAGTGCTCCGGCACGCCCTTCAGCCCCCGGACGGTGCCCCGCTCCGCCACCTTCTCCATCAGCTCATCGGAGTACCAGCCTTCCCTCCGGGCGATGGTGGCGAACTGGCCGTCCACGTCCAGCATCCGGGCGCCGGCCTGGTTCCGGGTGAAGACCAGGGCGAACTTGGGCTCGATGCCGCCGGAGCACGGCATGTCCGGCCGGGCGGCAAAAAGCGAGATGGTGCCGGTG
Source organism: Bacillota bacterium (assembly GCA_003242505.1). Lineage (GTDB taxonomy): Bacteria > Bacillota > Sulfobacillia > Symbiobacteriales > ZC4RG38 > ZC4RG38. Next base: position 405 of record QGUP01000380.1, on the reverse strand, counting down.
GGAGCGACGGTGGTGAGGGTGGCGTTCCGGACCTTGATGCCGGCCTTCTGCCACTCGGAGCCCTCCCACTCGGGGTAGACCCCCCGCTCCTCTGCCAGCCGGCTGGAGGCCCGCACCGCCTCCTGCTTGATGAAAGACATCACCTTCCGGCCCATGGCGCACGCGGCCTCGCTGTCGTAGGGCAGGCCGAGCTGGACCAGCATCTCCGCCCAACCCATCACCCCGAGGCCGATCCGCCGGTCCCGCCTGGACTTCTCGGCGATCTCGGGCAGCGGGTGCTTGTTGGCGTCAATGACGTTGTCCAGGAAGTGGACCGCGGTGTGGACCACCGCCGCGAGCCGGTCCCAGTCCACCTCCGCCCGGTCGGTGTACGGGTCCCGGACGAAGTTCGCCAGGTTGATGGAG
>QGUP01000379.1 GCA_003242505.1 Bacillota bacterium | reverse complement strand
GCCCTGGCCGGCTGGTTTGACCATCTGGCTGCAGTGGCCCGGGGCTTCTCCCTCGCCGGGGTCATCGCCCAGGTGACCACCCCCCAGCCCTACACCCTCGAGGGCGGCGGCCAGGGCCCCCGGGTGGCGGTCATCGACCTGGGGGTGAAGGCGAGCCTCCTCCGGTGTCTCCTGGACCGGGGCTGCCGGCAGGTCACCGTGGTGCCGGCCACCGCCACCCCGGCGGAGATCCGGGCCCTGGCCCCCGACGGGGTCCTCATCTCGGGCGGCCCCGGCGACCCCCGGGAGGCGGGGGCGGCCGTCGAGACGGTGCGGGACCTCCTCACCGCCGACCTGCCCCTCTTCGGCATCGGCCTGGGGCACCAGGTCCTGGCCCTGGCCCTGGGAGCCCGGACCTACCGGATGAAGCTGGGCCACCGGGGCACGAACCACCCGGTGAAGGACCTTTCCACCGGCCGGGTCTACATCACCGCCCAGAACCACGGCTATGCGGTGGACGAGGCGAGCCTTCCCCGGGGCGCGGTGGTCACCCACCGGAACCTGAGCGACGGCACCGTGGAGGGCCTCGCCCTCCCCGGCCGGCCGGTCTTCTCGGTCCAGTACCACCCCGAGGCTGCCCCCGGGCCGGAGGACAGCCGCTACCTCTTTGACCGCTTCATCGGGTACATGCAGGAGGCGGGGTTGCGCTCGGCGTGAAGGGCCGGGCGGTGCCCGGCCGGCGCCGGGTGGCATCCGGGGAAACGAGCGGTGAGGAGGTAGGGGCGGACCATGCCCAAGCGGAAGGATCTCCACCGGGTCCTGGTCATCGGTTCGGGCCCGATTGTCATCGGCCAGGCGGCGGAGTTCGATTACAGCGGCACCCAGGCCTGCCAGTCCCTCAAGGAGGAGGGGCTGGAGGTCATCCTGATCAACTCCAACCCGGCCACCATCATGACCGATGCCCAGATGGCGGACCGGATCTACCTTGAACCCCTCACCCCGGAGTTCGTCGAGCGGGTGATCGCCCGGGAGCGGCCCCAGGGGCTCCTGCCCACCCTGGGGGGCCAGGTGGGGCTGAACCTCGCCCGGGAGCTGGCCACCGCCGGGGTGCTGGACCGGTACGGGGTGGAGCTTCTGGGCACGTCCCTGGCGGCGATCCAGAAGGCGGAGGACCGGGGCGAGTTCAAGGCCCTCATGAAGGCCATCGGCGAGCCGGTCCCCGAGAGCACCATCGTCACCACTGTGGGGGCGGCCCTCACCTTCGCGGAGAAGACCGGCTACCCGCTGATCGTCCGGCCCGCCTACACCCTGGGCGGCACCGGCGGCGGCATTGCCCGGGACGACGCGGAGCTTATCGAGGTCGTGAGCCGGGGGCTCAAGCTCTCCCCCATCGGCCAGTGCCTGATCGAGCGGAGCGTGGCCGGGTGGAAGGAGATCGAGTTTGAGGTGATCCGGGACGGGGCGGGGACGGTGATCACCGTCTGCTCGATGGAGAACGTGGACCCGGTGGGGGTCCACACCGGCGACTCCATCGTCGTGGCCCCGACCCAGACCCTGACGGACCGGGAGTACCAGATGCTCCGGTCCGCGGCCCTGAGGATCATCACCGCCCTGGGGATCGAGGGCGGCTGCAACATCCAGTTTGCCTTGCATCCCCGGAGCCGGGAGTACGTGGTGATCGAGGTCAACCCCCGGGTCAGCCGCTCCTCGGCCCTGGCGTCGAAGGCCACCGGCTACCCCATCGCCAAGGTGGCGGCCAAGATCGCCATCGGCCTGCGCCTCGACGAGATCCGCAACCCGGTCACCGGCACCACCTGGGCGGCCTTTGAGCCCGCGGTGGACTACTGCGTGGTCAAGATCCCCCGGTTCCCCTTCGACAAGTTCACCGGCGCCAGCCGGACCCTGGGCACCCAGATGAAGGCCACCGGCGAGGTGATGGCCATCGACCGGACCTTCCCGGCAGCGCTGATGAAGGCGATCCGCTCCCTGGAGGTCGGCCGGGACAGCCTGGAACACCCCCGGATCCAGGCCCTGGACGACGGCGAACTCCGCCGGCTCCTTGTGGAGCCCAACGACGAGCGGATCTTCGCGGTGGCCGAGGCCCTGCGCCGGGGCTGGGGCTGGGAGCGGGTGAGTGCCCTCACCGGGATCGACAAGTACTTCGTCCGGGGCGTCGAGGCCATCGTCGCCATGGAGAAGGAGCTGGCCGCCGCCGGGCCCCGGGGGCTCGACCGGGGGCTCCTTACCCGGGCCAAGCGGCTGGGCTTCCCGGACAGCGCGATCGGGCGGCTCACGGGACTGCCGGCCCGGGAGGTGCGCCGGCTCCGGCGCCGGCTGGGGATCCGGCCGGTCTACAAGATGGTGGACACCTGCGCGGCGGAGTTTGCGGCCACCACGCCCTACTACTACAGCACCTACGAGGGGGAGAACGAGGCCCAGAGCCCGCCGGGGCAGAAGGCCATCGTCCTCGGTGCGGGGCCGATCCGGATCGGCCAGGGGATCGAGTTCGACTACAGCGCGGTCCACGCCGCCTACGCCCTCCGGGACGAAGGGGTTCAGTCCATCATCATCAACAACAACCCCGAGACCGTCTCCACCGACTTCAACACCTCGGACCGGCTCTACTTCGAGCCCCTCACCCTGGAGGACGTGCTGAACGTGGTGGAGCAGGAGGGGGGCCCCTGGGAGCCCGGCGAGGGGCCACCTGGGATCCTCGGGGTGGTCTGCCAGGTCGGCGGCCAGACCGCGATCAACCTGGCGGAGCCTCTCCACCGGGAGGGGGTGCCGGTCCTGGGGACCCCGGTGGCGGAGATGGACCGGGCGGAGGACCGGAAGAAGTTCGACCAGCTCCTGGGGGAGCTGGGCATCCCCCGGCCCCCGGGGGCAGCCGCGGTGACGGTGGACGAGGCGGTCCGGGCGGCGGGGAGCATCGGCTACCCGGTCCTGGTCCGGCCCTCCTACGTCCTCGGCGGCCGGGCGATGGAGATCGTCTACAACGAGGAGGAGCTCCGGGCCTACATGGCCCAGGCGGTGGAGGTCTCCGAGCACCGGCCGGTGCTGGTG
>QGUP01000378.1 GCA_003242505.1 Bacillota bacterium | reverse complement strand
CCCCGTGGGTGCCCACCCCCCCCCCCGCGCCCCCCCCCCCGGTGCCCGCCCCGCCCCCGGCCGGGCCCGCCGCCAGGTCGGCCTCGCCGTCCCCCGGCTCCTGGCCGGCGAGGGCCTCGGTCACCGGCCGGGCCCCGGTGGCCCCCGCCACCAGGACCTGGGGCTCGCTCTCCACCCGAATCACCGTCAGCCGGTCCCGGGGGCCCAGGTCCGCCGCCATCTCCCGGACCGCCGCGACGGCGGCCGCGAACCGGGTCGGCTCCACGTCCGTGGCCCGCATGCTCCCCGAGGCGTCGAGGAGCACCACCCGGTGCAGGCCCCCGCCCAGGCCGCCCCCGGCCCAGAGGGGCCGGGCCGCGGCCAGGGTGAGGAGCAGGGCCAGGAGAAGCTGCAGCCAGAGGATGAGCCGGGGCCGGAGCCGCTGCCAGGGGGCGTTGGCCGCCTGGTCCGGGGGCGCCGGCGGCCAGAGGAGGAGGCTGGAGACCCGCCGCCGGGGCCGCCGGCGGCGCAGGAGGTAGAGCAGCAGAATCGCCGGCAAGGTGAGCCCCAGGGCCAGGGCCCCGGGGGCCTCCCACAGGGGCACCGATCAGACCCTCCTTCCTGCAACGGAAACCGGGTGTTGGGCCTGCGACGGAAACCGGCTGTTGGGGCGCCGCCGGCCGTCAAGCCGGCAGCGCCGCCCGCCCCTATCCGTGGACCGTGAGCAGCCCGGCCCGGGGCAGCTCCCGCAGCACCGCCCCGGGCACGGGCACAGCCGTGCTCAGGGCCACGTGCCGCACCCCCCGGCGGTGGCACTCCCGCCGCACCTCCGCCAGGAAGGCCGCCAGCCGCTCCCGGTAGGCTGCCAGCCCCCGGGGGCTCCAGACCGCCTCCCGGCGGAGGCCGGTCTCCGCATCCTCCAGTTCCAGCTCCCCGGCCAAGGGCGGCTCCCACTCCTCCGGCGCCAGGGGCTGGATCACCGCGGGGTCAAAGCCCCGGGCCCCCAGGGTCCCGAGGGCGGCCACCCCCCCGGGCCAGTCGGGGGTCAGGAGATCGCTCACGAGCACCACCGGCCCGGAGGGAAGGGGCAGCCCCCGGAGCCTGGCCAGGGCTTCCCCCAGGCGCACCTCCCCCGCCGGGGGCGGTACCGCCCCGAGGCGGGCAAAGAGGGCCCCGAGGCCCTCCCGGCCCGCAGCCGGGGGCAAGAGCCGCGGGCCGCCGGGCTCGAGGAGCACCACCACCGCCGTCGCCTGGTGCTGGAGCACGCCGACCTGGGCCAGGGCCGCGGCCACCGCCAGGGACCAGCGACCCTTGTGCCCCGGGCCCTCGCCGAAGTCCATGGAACCGCTCCGGTCCAGGATCAGCACCACCGCCTGCTCCCGGTCCTCGGCAAACTGCCGGGTCAGAAGCCGCCGGTGCCGGGCGTAGGCCCGCCAGTCCACCAGCCGGGGGTCGTCCCCGGGGGCGTAGGGGCGGTGGTCGAGGAACTCCAGCCCCCGGCCCTTCTGCCGGGACCGGTCCGGGCCCGCCCAGCGGCCGGCCGCGGGCTGCCGGAGGGCAAACCGCAGCCGGGTGAGGGCCAGGGCGAAGCCCTCGTCCCAGCCCGGGAAGGGGGCGGAGGCCGGGCCCGGGGCGGAGGTCACGCCCGCTCCGGCGGCCGCACCGCCGCCAGCACCGCCCGGACCAGGTCTTCGGGGCCGAGCCCCTCCGCCCGGGCCTCGAAGTTCACCGCCACCCGGTGGCGCAGGGCCGGGAGGGCGACGGCCTCGATGTCCCCGAAGGAGACCCCCCACCGGCCGGCCCGGAGGGCTCGGACCTTGGCCCCCAGCACCAGGGCCTGGAGCCCCCGGGGGCTGGCGCCGTACCGGGCGTAACGGCGGACCGCCTCCACCGGGGAGCGGTCCGGGTGGGTCGCGGCCACCAGCCGGACCGCGTACTGGAGCACCGGCGGCGCCACCACCACCTGCCGGACCAGTTCCGCCGCGGCCAAGAGGTCCCCGGCCTCCAGCACCCGGGGCACCGGCGGCTCCTCGCCGCCGGTGGTCCGCAGGGCGATCTCCGCCAGCTCCTCCTCGGTGGGAAAGGGGACCAGGACCTTGTAGAAGAAGCGGTCCAGCTGGGCCTCGGGCAGGGGGTAGGTCCCCTCCTGCTCCAGGGGGTTCTGGGTGGCCAGGACGAAGAACGGCCGGGGCAGGGGATGGGAGACCCCCGCCACCGTCACCGCCCGCTCCTGCATCGCCTCCAGGAGGGCGCTCTGGGTCCGGGGGGTGGCCCGGTTGATCTCGTCGGCCAGGAGCAGGTTGGTGAAGATGGGGCCGGGGTCGAACCGGAGGCCGCCCCCCTGGGGGTCGAGGACCTGGCTGCCGGTGATATCCCCGGGCATCAGGTCCGGGGTGAACTGCACCCGCCCGAAGCCAAGGCCAGTGGCCTGGGCGAGGGTCTTCACCAGCAGGGTCTTGCCCAGCCCCGGCACCCCCTCCAGGAGCACGTGGCCCCCGGCCAGCAGGGCGTCCACCACCTGCTCCACCACCTCGGCCTGGCCGACGATCCGGGTCCTGAGGGCCCGGTCCAGGGCCGCCAGCCGCTCCCGCAGGGCGGCGGCGGCCTCCGCCAGGGCCGCGGCGGCCGGGGTTTCGGCCGGAGTCTCGGCCGGAGTTTCGGCTGCTCTCTCTTCGTGCATGGGCCTCTCCTTCCCTCTCGCTAAGGTGCCGGCTCCGCCGGGGCCAGGCCGGAGAAGTACCGCTGCACCAGGGCCTGGAGTTCCGGCGGCAGGGACCGGCCGCTGAGGCTCTGCCGGGCCTGCGCGGCGTAGGTGGCGTAGACCTCCTCGTAGGGGCGCACCGCCCCCGGGGCGAGGGGGGAGTCGGGGACCGTCACCACCTCGCCGGTGGCCCGGCCCCGGCCGGGGGCCTGGACCCGCTCCCCTTGCCCCCCGGGCAGTTCCGGGCCGGCCTCCGGGGTGAAGGGGAGGGGGCCTGCCAGGCTCGGGGCGCCGGCTCCCCCGGGCAGGCCGCCGCCCGCCGGGCTTCCCTGAGGCCCCGGCCGGCTGCCCCCCGGCCCGCCGCCGGCCCCGGCAC
>QGUP01000377.1 GCA_003242505.1 Bacillota bacterium | reverse complement strand
ACCTACTCCCACGAGCACATCGTCTGCCGGCCGCCCTATTGGGCCGAGCGGGGGGAGGACGACCTCCTCCTGGACGACCCGGAGAAGTCCCTCCAGGACGTGCTGCTTTTCGTCCAGGCCGGGGGCCGGACGATTGTCGACGCGACCTGCCCGGACTACGGCCGGGACGTGGCCGCGGTGGCGGAGATCAGCCGCCGGGCCGGGGTGCACATCGTCGCCACCGCCGGCCTTAACAAGGGCTTTCTCTGGTCCGCCCGGCGGCCGGGGAGCGAAGAGACCTTTGCCGAGTGGGTCGACCGGATGAGCATCCGGGACCTCACCCGGTGGCTGGTGGAGGAGGTGGAGGTGGGGATCGAGGGGACCCCGTACCGGGCGGGGCAGCTAAAGTTCGGCACCGGCTACAACTCCATCCACCCCCTGGAGGAGAAGGTGCTCCGGGCGGTGGCCCGGGCCCACCACGAGACCGGGGCGCCCATCCACTCCCACACCGAGGCGGGGACCATGGCCCTGGAGCAGATCGAAATCCTCCGGGAGGAGGGGGTGGACCTCCGGAACGTCTCCTTCGGCCACATGGACCGCAACCCCGACCCCTACTACCACCTGAAGGTCGCCGAGACCGGGGCGTACCTGTGCTTTGACGGCATCGGCAAGGTGAAGTACTGGCCTGAGTCCACCCGGATCGCCTGCATCCTGGAGCTGGTCCGCCACGGCCACGAGCGTCAGATCCTGGTGAGCGGCGACACCGCCCGGAAGTCCTACTACCGGTCCTACGGCCACGGCCTGGGGCTCGACTACATCCTCCGGAAGTGGGTGCCCCGGTTCGTCGAGGAGGCGGAGCAGGCCGGCTTTGACGGCCGGCGGCTGGTGAAGCTCTTCTTCGAGGAGAACCCCCAGCGGTGCTTTGCCTTCAAGAAGGGGGCGTGACGGCGTGGCCGGCGTGGGTGACGGCATGGCGGGGGGCCGGGACCGCGGGGCCGCGGGCCGGGAGGGCGGGGCGGCGGGCCGCTACCGCGACCCATACGACCTCGAGGCGATGACCGGGGAGGAGGCCCAGGCCCGGCTGCGGGAGACCGGCATTGCCCTCCTGCCCCTGGGCGCGGTGGAGATCCACGGGCCGCACCTTCCCCTGGGGACCGACAACTACATCGCCCGGGCTATGGCTCGAAAGGTGGCGGAGCGGGTCGACGCCGTGGTGCTGCCGACCCTCGCCTACGGGCAGGTCTGGTCCCTCTACGGCTTTCCGGGCACCCTCTCGGTGGACGATCGGGCCCTGGCGGCGGTGCTGGCCGGCATCGGCCGGAGCCTGAGGGACCTGGGGGTCCCGATCTTCGCCATCGTGAACGCGCACTTGGGAAATGTCGCCGCGATGAGGGAGGCCGCCCGGGTGCTGGAGTCCGAGGGTGGGCCTCTCACCTTCTACTTCACCCACCCGGCCCTGGGGGAGGCGGCGGAGCGGGTGCGGGAGTCGCCCCGGTTCCACGGCAGCCTCTTCCACGCCTGCGAGCTGGAGACCTCGATGATGCTCTACCTGGCGCCGGAGCACGTGGAGATGTCCCGGGCGGTCCGGGAGATCCCCCAGGTGCCGCCGGACTTTGACTTCCGGCCGGTGCGGTGGCGGGAACTCACCCGTACCGGGGTGATGGGAGACCCCACCCTGGCGACCCCGGAGAAGGGCCGGGTGCTGGTGGAGGCCAGCGTGGACCGGATGGTGGCGATCCTCGCCGAGGCCCGCCGGCGGGTGTGGGCCGGGGGCGGCGCCGGGGAAGGGGCAGACGCACTAGAGAGGAAAGGATGAGGGCGACACGGAAAGGGGAGGCAGCCGATGATCACCGCCTACTTCGACGCGATCCGGAAGCTCCTCGAGGCCGTGGAGCGGGACGAGGCGCAGGCCATGGAGGCCGCAGCCCAGGCCGTAGCCCGGTGCGTGACCGCCGGCGGCGTGGTCCACGCCTTCGGCTGCGGCCACTCCCACATGCTCTGCGAGGAGATCTTCTACCGGGCCGGGGGGCTGGCGTGCATCCACCCGATCTTTGACACGGGCCTGATGCTCCACGAAGGGGCCCTCCGGTCCTCGGACCTGGAGCGGACGGTGGGGTACGGGACCGCCCTCATGAAGCGGGTGGAGATCCGGCCCGGGGAGGTGCTCTTTGTCTTCTCCACCTCCGGCCGCAACCCGGTGCCGGTGGAGGTGGCCCTGGCCGGGAAGGAGAAGGGGGCCACGGTGGTAGCCATCACCTCCCGGGCCTACTCCGGCAGCCAGCCTTCCCGGCACCCCAGCGGCAAGCGGCTGATGGACGTGGCGGACATCGTCATCGACAACCACGTGCCCCCCGGGGACGCGCTTCTCACCCTGCCGGGGCTGCCCACCCCCTTCGCCCCCGGCTCCACGGTGGTGGGGGCGGCGATCCTCAACGCCGTCCTGGCCCGGGCGGTGGAGCTGATGGCCGAGGCGGGGATGGAGCCGCCGGTCTTCTTCAGCGGCAACCTGGAGGGGACCGACGAGCACAACAGCGCCCTGGCGGAGCGGTACCGGCCCCGGGTGCCGGAGTTGCGGTAGGCGTTGCCCCAGACTTCCACCGCCTGGCCGAAGACCTCCGGGAAGGGGACTGGCGGTCCAGGACCAGAGGGTCGATGCAGAGGAAGTCGCCGAGGTCTTGCATCCGGTTCCAGTACCCGTCCAGTGCCTTGTGAGCGGCGGCCGGCGAGCCGCCGCTTCCCGTCAGAACCCCGGCCAGTTCTTCCAGCACCGGCACCAGCCCCCGCTGGGCGAAGAATTCGACGATGCCCAGCCCCAGGAGGGAGTGGGCCCGAATGAGGGAGTAGGCCCGATTGAGGGGGTGCTGGGCGAGGTCATCCAGCATGCAGTAGGCACCGACTCCCCGGGAGATGCCCCGCAGCACGCTCCGGTCCCGGGCCCGGCTGGGAGTGAAGCCGCCGGCCCGGTCGCCCTCCCCGTGCAAGGGCCAACGGCCCGGTCCCACCCCGATAGGCTCACGGGGTCGGCCTCTCGGCCATCTCCACGCCCTCTTTCGCCAGTTGTGCCCCTACCGCTGCCGCCAGAGG
>QGUP01000376.1 GCA_003242505.1 Bacillota bacterium | reverse complement strand
GCCCCCGGCCCCCCCGGCCCCCGGCCCCCCCGGCCCCCCCCCCCGGGCCCCGCCCCCACCGCCGGGGCGGGGCGGGGCCCCAACCCCGGCTCCGCGGCCCGGCGCAGCCCCGACCCCCCGGCCCGGTGCAGCCCCAGGGGCAAGGCCACCAGGCCGGCCGCCACCGGCCAGAGGGCAGGCCAGCCATAGCGGGAGTAGTAGAGGAAAAGCAGCACGAAGACGAGCCCGAACCCGGCGGCGGCGCCGGCGTAGATCCGGCCCCGGAGCCCTCCGGCGGCCCAGGCCGCGGCCAGGGCAGCCCCGAGGCAGAACTGCAGGGGGATGAGGAGCCAGAGGCCCGGGCCGGAGAGCCGCTCCCCGGCGAGGGCGAGGCCCACCCCCAGGGCGGCAAGGCCGATCCCCAGGGGCCGGGACCGGACCGGCGCCAGGGCGCCCAGGAGCCCCGCTGCCAGCCCGGCCTGAACGAAGAGGGCCGCGGGGGCCAGTTCCCACCCTCCCAGGGTCTCGATCCGCCCCAGGTTGGCCAGCCAGGTCAGCTGCAGGAAGAGGTAGGGGCCGGTGAGGGCAGCGCCCAGGGCGGCGCCCGCCTCTTCCCCTTCTACCGGCGCCCCGTCTTCCCGATCCGGCCCCCGGTGGAGTTGCCACAGGCAGAGGAGGAAGGCGCCCACCAGGAGCACAGTGGCCCCCCGGGCCCCGGGGCTCCGGAGGTAGGGCAGGTCGAGGCCCCCCAACGCGGTCTGGCCCGCCACCTGGGCCATCAGTCCCAGGAGGATCCCCGGCACCGCCGCCCCCAGGGCCCGCCGGCGGACGAGTTCCTGGAGGAAGGCCGGCCACCACCAGAGCCAGGCGATCCAGGCCGCAAAGGCCAGGGCCGGGGTCCAGACCGGGCCAAACCGCACCGGCCGGAGGGCCGTGAGGAGCCCGAAGAGGAGGCCGAATCGCCAGGCCGGCCGGGCGCCCCCCGCCAGCCGGGCCGGCACCCAGGCCAGGAGCCCCGGGAGGTAGAGCCCCAGGGCCCAGAGGGCCATCCGGGTCGCCGGCTGGTCCTCGGCCACGTTCCAGACCACCATCGTGAGGAAGAGCCGCAGCCCCTGGATGCCCAGCCAGACCCCCGCCGCCCCGGCCAGCACCGCCGGAAGCGCCCTCAGAAGCTCCTCCCCGGCCCCGAGACGGGCTTCCCGCCCGCTCCCGGGAGCCCCGGAGCCTGCGTGCCGCCCCCTCCGGTCAGCCCCGGGGCCTTCGGGCTGCCCGGCAGGAGCCTTTGCCGCCGCCACGGCTCACACCCCCCGGGGGCCGCCGGCCGGCGGCCGGGTCCCGTTCGGAGACCCGGGTTCCCCCGCGGCCGGGGGCGACGGGCGGGAGGACGACGGGGGCTGGAGGAGGGGCTTCCCCAGGGAGAGGCCGCCGTCCTGCACCAGGACCTCCCCGGTGATGTACTCGGCGTAGGGGGAGAGCAGGAACGCGGCGACCCGGGCCACCTCCTCCGGGGTGCCGAACCGGCCCGTGGGCACCTCCCCCAGCAGCCGCTGCCGGGTCGCCTCCTCCGGCCAGAGCTGGGCCGCGGCCCCGGTGCCGTCCACCACCCCCGGCGCCAGGGCGTTGACCCGGATCCCGTACCGGGCCCACTCCACCGCCAGGGTCCGGGTGAGGGCCACCACCCCCGCCTTGGCCGCCGCGGAGTGCACCACCCCGGGGCCGCCGGTCCAGGCGTAGGTCGCGACGATGTTCAGGATGTTCCCCCGCTGCCCGGTGTGGATCCAGTGCCGGCCCACCGCCCGGGTCATGTAGAACGTGCCGTTGAGGACGATCCCCACCACCGCGTTCCAGCCGTTGATCGAAAGCTCCTCCGCGGGGACCACGAAGTTGCCCGCCGCGTTGTTGACCAGGTGGTCGATGCGGCCGAAGCGCTCCAGGGCCGCCCGGACGGTCCGGTCCACATCCTCGGGGTTGCGGACGTCCATCGGCACCGCCAGGGCCTCGCCCCCCGCCGCCTCGATCTCCCACACCACCCGCTCCAGGTTCTCCTGCTTCCGGCTGGCCACCACCACCCGGGCCCCGAGCCGGGCGAGTTCCAGGGCCATGGCCCGGCCGAGCCCCGTGCCGCCGCCGGTGATGAGCGCCACCTGTCCCGCAAAGATTCCCTCTGGCAGCATCGGTTCCCCTCCGCATCCATTCGAAAAGGTCGATCAATTGTTCCCTTCGCTGCCAGCGGCGAGGTTCCTTGCGGGGCCCCCCGGATCCCGGCCAGCCAGACGCCGGCCAGCCGGGGAGAGGGGCCCGGGGCCCGGGGAGCCGGGGACCAGAACCCCTGGCGCCCTCGCTGCCGAAACGAAGGGCCGGGCCGGGTACCTCCTGGACCCGGCCCGGCGCCCAGCCGCACTCAGTCGATCTCCTGGCGCCGGCTGACCCGCCCGATCAGCCCGCCGAGGAACAGAATCCAGAACAGCATCACCGCCCATGGGACCCAGGGTGCGGGCGGCGGCACGACTCCAATAGGCGGATGCGCAAAGCCGTCAGGGAAGTAGGCGAAGTTCGCCAGCAGCAAGGCCCCGTAGGCGCTGCGGGGCAGGACCCATCGCCTGCTGCGCAGCTCCCCGAGGCTGCCCGCGAAGGCGACGACCCCCTCCCGAATCACCACCACCTCATCCACCAGGTCCTCCACGTGCCGGAGGTCCTGGCCGGTCACGACGATCCCGGCACCGTCGGAAGCCAGGTTCCCCAGGGCCTGGGCCACCAGGCCCGCGGCCACCGGGTCGAGGCCCGCAAAGGGCTCGTCGAGGAGCAGCCAGGCGGGCCGGCGGAAGAGCGCAGCGGCCACCGCCAGCCGCTTGCGCTGTCCGAAGGAGAGGCCGCCCGCCCGGGCGGCCAGGAGCGGCTCCAACCGGAGCGCCGCCACCACCGCCCGCGAAACTGAGGCCTCTCAGCACCCACCTGGACCCGAACCGCTTGGTGAGGTCCCCGGTGACCAGGTTGCCGCGGGTCATGGCCATCACCGCCCTCCCAAGGGCGCCCGGCAACGGCAGCCGCCGCCCGAACGCCGGAGTCGTAGAAGGGCGCCCACGGGCCCCCGTACCCCGG
>QGUP01000375.1 GCA_003242505.1 Bacillota bacterium | reverse complement strand
CTTCCCTGCGGCACCGCCCCCGGAACCGGTGCCCCCACCCCCCTGCAGCCGCCGCACCTCTTCCGTCAGGGTCTGGACTGCGTCGGTCAGCGCCTTTTGCTGCTCCGACAGGGCCCGCACCTCGTCCCGGAGCCCCTGCACGTCAGACCCGGCCGCCGGGCCCCGGGCACAGCCGGCCGCCAGGGTCGCGGCGCCCAAGATCAGGAGGGCCAGAGCGGTGCGCCGCAGCCTGGGCATCGGTCATCCCATCCTTTCCGAGGTCGTCTCTGCCCAAGGATTGGCGGTTCCCCTCCGTTTTATGACGGACCGGCGCCACCAGGGGTTCCGGGCGATCGCAATGGTCCGGTACCGAAAGGGATTCCGGCACCGCGCTACCGGGGCTGGAACCCCGCCGGGGAGCCCGGTGGCAGGCTCCCCGGCGCCAGGGGCGGGGTTACCGCCGCCGGATCACCTTCACCCCGGGGAACTGGGCGGCCTCGCCGAGCTCCTCCTCGATCCGCAGGAGCTGGTTGTACTTGGCCACCCGGTCGGTCCGGGACGGGGCGCCGGTCTTGATCTGCCCGACGCCGGTGGCCACCGCCAGGTCAGCGATGGTGACGTCCTCGGTCTCCCCGGACCGGTGGGACATGATCGCGGTGTAGCCGGCATTCCGGGCGAGTTCCACCGCCGCCAGGGTCTCGGTCAGGGTGCCGATCTGGTTCACCTTGATGAGGATGGAGTTCGCAACGCCCCGGTCGATGCCCTGCTGCAGCCGCTCCACGTTGGTGACGAAGAGGTCGTCCCCCACCAGCTGGACCTTGCCGCCCAGCCGCTCGGTGAGCAGCCGCCAGCCCTCCCAGTCGTCCTCGGCCATGCCGTCCTCGATGGAGACGATGGGGTACTTCTCCACCCACCGGGCCCAGAACTCCACCAGCTCTTCCGCGGTGAACTCCTTGCCCTCGCCCTTCAGGTGGTACTTGCCGTTCTCGTACAGCTCCGTGGCAGCCGCGTCGAGGCAGAGGAAGATGTCCTTGCCGGGGGTGTAGCCGGCCTTCTGGATCGCCTCGATGATCGCCTCCAGGGCCTCCTCGTTGCTCTTGAGGTCCGGGGCGAAGCCGCCCTCATCGCCCACCGCGGTGTTGAGCCCCCGACCGGCCAAGACCTTCTTCAGGTTGTGGAAGACCTCGGTCCCCCACCGGAGGGCCTCCCGGAAGCTCGGGGCCCCCGCGGGGAAGATCATGAACTCCTGGATGTCCACGTTGTTGTCCGCGTGCTTGCCGCCGTTGAGGATGTTCATCATCGGCACCGGCAGGGTCCGGGCCCCGACGCCGCCCACGTACCGGTAAAGGGGGATCTCCAGGGCTGCGGCCGCGGCCTTGGCCACCGCCAGGGAGACCCCGAGGATCGCGTTGGCCCCCAGCCGCCCCTTGTTGGGGGTGCCGTCGAGCTGGATCAGGGCCTGGTCGATGGCCACCTGGTCCAGGGCGTCCATCCCGACGATCTCCTGGGCGATCACCTCGTTGACGTTCTGGACCGCCTTCAGGACCCCCTTGCCCAGGTACCGGCCCTTGTCGCCGTCCCGGAGCTCAATGGCCTCGTGGGCGCCGGTGGACGCGCCCGAGGGCACCGCCGCCCGGCCCACCGCGCCGCAGGACAGGGTGACCTCCACCTCGACGGTGGGATTGCCCCGGGAGTCCAGGATCTCCCGGCCGTGGATGCTCACGATGGTCGTCACGGTTCCGGCCTCCTTTACTACTTGGACCACGGTGTAACGCCCGCTGACGGAACGGCGCTGGCGGAAGGCGGTCAATCCCCGGGCCCGCCCTCCGTGCGCCCTTTTGCCTCACTCGGTGCGGATCAGGGAGTCCGCCTCCATCTCCGGCGGCTTGGGCAGGCCGATCACTTCTAGCAGGGTGGGGGCGGCGTTGGCCAGCACCCCAGGCACGAGGCGCACGTGCCTCCGGGTGTCATCGACCAGGATGCAGGGCACCGGGTTCAGGGTGTGGTTGGTGTGGGGCTCGCCGGTCTCGTAGTCCACCATCTGGTCGGCGTTGCCGTGGTCCGCCAGCACCAGGGCGGCGCCGCCCTTGGCCCGGATCGCTTCCACCACCTGGCCCAGGCACTCGTCCACCGCCTCCACCGCCCGGACCGCGGCCTCCAGGACCCCGGTGTGCCCCACCATGTCCGGGTTGGCGAAGTTGAGGACGATGAAGTCCACCCGGTCCTCCTGGATCCACTTCACCGCCTCCGCGGCCACCTCGTAGGCGCTCATCTCGGGCTTGAGGTCGTAGGTGGCCACCTTCGGGGAGGGGATCAGCACCCGCTCCTCGCCGGGGAAGACCCGCTCCTCGCCGCCGTTGAAGAAGTAGGTGACGTGGGCGTACTTCTCCGTCTCGGCGATCCGCAGCTGCCGGAGCCCCGCCTCGGCGATCACCTGGCCCATGGGCCGGTCGATGAACTTGGGCGGGAAGGCCACGGTGAGGGGGTAGTCCCGATCGTACTGGGTCATGGTCACCGGCTTGATGGGAACATACCCCTCCGGCCGCTCAAAGCCGTCGAAGGCGGTCTCAAAGAGCGCCCGGGTGAGCTGCCGGGCCCGGTCCGCCCGGAAGTTGAAGAAGATCGCCGCATCCCGCTCGCTCTCCAGCACCGCCACCGGCCGGCCGTCGGAGCCGACGATCACCGTGGGCTTGACGAACTCGTCGGTCTCCCCCCGGTCGTAGGCCGCCTGGACCGCCGCCAGGGCGTCGGGGGCCTTGAGCCCCTCCCCCCGGACGATGGCCAGGAAGGCCGCCCGGGTCCGGTCCCAGCGCTTGTCCCGGTCCATCGCGTAGTACCGGCCGCTGACGGTGGCGATCCGGCCCACGCCCAGCTCCGCCATCTTCGCTTCCAGAGCCCGGAGGTAACCCGGGGCGCTGGTGGGCGGCACGTCCCGGCCGTCGAGGAAGGCGTGGACCACCACCCGGTCGCCCGTCAGCCCCTCCCGGCGGGCCAGTTCCAGGAGGGCGTAGAGGTGGTCCTGGTGGCTGTGGACGCCGCCGTCGGAGACCAGGCCCATCAGGTGCAGCCGGCCGCCGGTGGCCTTCACCCTGTCCAGGGCC
>QGUP01000374.1 GCA_003242505.1 Bacillota bacterium | reverse complement strand
CGGTCATACCCCGGGCCCGGCGGGAGCCGGAGGGGGTGCCCGAGGGCTCGTACCGGACCAGGGGCCCGTACTCGGCGATCTTGAGGGGCAGGTCCCGGTAGGACCGGACCTCGTTCTTGTAGAGCAGGCAGTGGCCGGGGCAGTTCATCGGCTTGACCGCATAGGCCTGGGACTCGGACTCAAAGGTGAACATGTTCTCCCGGAAGTGGAACCAGTGGCCGGAGGTCTCGTAGATCTTCGAGGAGTAGAGCCACGGGGTCCGGACCTCCTGGTAGCCCCGGGGCTCCTGGAGGGACCGGGACCAGTTCTCGAGGATCCGGTAGAGGGTGTAGCCCTTGGGCAGCCAGAAGGCGAAGCCCGGCGCCTCCTCCTTGAAGGTGAAGAGCCCCAGCTCCGGCCCGAGCTTCCGGTGGTCCCGTTTCTTGGCCTCTTCCAGTTGCTTCAGGTACCGGTCCAGGTCCGACTGCTTTTCAAAGGAGGTGCCGTAGAGCCGCTGGAGCTGCTTGTTCCGCTGGTCCCCCTCCCAGTACGCCCCGGCGACGCTCATCAGCTTGATCACCTTGATCCGGCCGGTGCGGGGCAGGTGGGGGCCGGTGCAGAGATCGACAAACTCCCCCTGCCGGTAGATGGTGATGGGCTCACCTTCGGGAATCTTGTCGATGAGGAGCACCTTGTAGTCCTCGCCCCGCTCGGCGAAAAACCGCTTGGCCCACTCCCGGTCCACCTCTTCCCGGACGATGGGCAGGTCCTCCTCGATGATCTTCCGCATCTCCGCCTCGATGGCCGGGAAGTCGTCGGGGGTGATGGGCCGGGGGGTGTCGATGTCGTAGTAGAAGCCGTTCTCCAGGGGCGGCCCCACCGTCAGCTTGGCCTCGGGCCAGAGGCGCTTGACCGCCTGGGCCATGACGTGGGTGGAGGTGTGCCGGTAGACCTCCCGCCCCTCCGGGTGGTCCCAGGTCAGGATCTCCAGATCGCAGTCCTTCTCCAGGGGGGTGGTCAGGTCCCGGACCACCCCGTCGATCCGGGCGGCCAGGGCGGCCTTGGCGAGCCGGGGGCCGATGGCCTCCGCCACCTGCAGCGCGGTGGTGCCCTGTGGGAATTCCCGTACGGATCCGTCCGGAAGCCGCACCTGAATGGTGCTCATCGCGCCAGGTCCTCCTCCTTGCATCGTCCCTGCAGTCCCGCATCGTCCCCACAAAGGCAAAAGACCCCGTCCCGCAAAGGGACGGGGTTTGGGCCCGTGGTTCCACCCTTTTGCCTGCGGCCCGGTCCGGCTGGTTCAGGCCATCTGCCTCCGGCCGGGGCTGCAGGCACTCTCTTGCGCTGTAACGGGCGCACCCGTCCGGTCTTACTGGGCCGGCAGGCGAGAGCGGCACCGCACCCTTGCCGGCCGTTCGCCGGCGGCTCCGGGGTGGTTTTCCCCGGCCCTGACCCGAAAGCGCTCGCAGCCCATGGCGCTTTCTCTCTGGAGGGCGGTCACCGGGGCGTTGTCCCCATCACAGCCGTTTGCCTGATGGTGTTCACTATTCTAAGCTGCCGCCCCGGGGGTTGTCAACCGACCCGGCCCCCCGGGCCTCCCCCGGGGCGAGGGCCGCAGGGGCCGCAGGAGCGCAGAGGCTGCAGGCCGGGCACTGGGCCACCCGCTCCTGAAAGACCCCCTTGACGATGCCCACCCCGTCCTCCCAGGCCGGCGGGACGGGCCCGTGGAGCACCAGGCGGGTGGGAGCCAGGGTGATGAGGGCGGAGATCAGCAGGTCCTCATGGCTGATCTCGCTCTCGGCGACCTCTGCCACGAAGTCCTCGAGAAGCTCGCTCTGGAGGGAGTTCCCATCGGCGTCCACCAGCCGGAAGGACCCGCCGGGGGCGATGAGGACGTGGACCTCCGCCACCCTGGGCTCCTGGGCGTCGACGAAGTACTGGAGCAGCCGGATGAACTCCTTGTGTTCCCGCTCCATCAGGAAGTCATCCACCGCCCGGTCGACGGCGTCCTCCAGCTCCTCCAGGTAATCCCGGAGCCGAAAATGGACAAAACCCTCCACCACCAGTTCCCGGTTCTGGTCCAGATAGTCCCGGAGGCGGTGGAGGATCCTCGCTTTGCGGCTCAGTCTGTGCTGCAGGCTGCGGTCCTGGCCGTGGTCGTCGGTGGTGAGGTTGCGGCCGGCGTAGGCCAGGATCCGCTCCTGCTCATCCCGGGAGAAATAGTAGTACTGCCCCCGGATGATGCGGCGGATCAGGTGCTCCTCCCACCGGTCGACGATCACGTCGGAGATGGCGCTGGCGAGGTAGTGGCGGAACCGGGCCTCGGCTTCGGGACTGGCGCTCCGGACACTGCAGTCGAAGAAGGTGAAGTTCCCCCGGCACTGGCGGCTCATCTCCACATCGATGCCCTCGCCGTGGAGGAACTGGAACTCCTCGTCCAGGCGGCTGATGATCTCCTGCGGCAGGTGCTCCGTCCCGATGCTGATCGCGTGCACGGCCGTTTCACCCCTCGGGTCGAGTGGTGATCCTGCCGTACTAGTATATGTGCCGGGGATGGCCGGTATACGGAGGCAGGCCTGGGGCCGGCTCCGGCGCCGGCGGGGCTGGCAGCCGTTGCAGGTGCTGGTAGTAAGCCTGAAGGGCCAGGGCGAGGCGCAGGGCCACCTGCTCCCGGTACCGGGGGTCGCTGAGGCGCTGCCGGTCCCCCGGGTTGGTGAGAAAGCCCAGTTCGACCAGCACCGCCGGCACCCCGGCCCGGGAGAGCACGTAAAGGTTCTGCCGGGGCACCGGTCCCTCCCGCCGGCGGTGGAGAGAAGCCAGAGCCCCGGCCAGGCTCCGGGCCAGCCGCTCCCCCTCCGCCGATCCCTGGAGGTAGAAGAACATCATCCCCTCCTCCTCCGGGTCCCGGGCGCTGTTGACGTGGAGGCTGACCACCAGGGCGGCGCCGGCTTCCCGGGTGCGCCGGACCCGCTCTGCCAGGTCCCGGCCGTGCCGGCCGGACCCCGGGGGCCCGCCGAGGTCCACGTCCTCTTCCCGGGTCAGAAGCACCGGGACGCCGAAGGCCTCGAGGTGCCGCCGGGTCCGAAGGGCGACGTCCGGGTCTTGCTTTTTAT
>QGUP01000373.1 GCA_003242505.1 Bacillota bacterium | reverse complement strand
CTCCGGTCCTGGTAGCCGGGCTCCCGCTCCTTGATGAAGTAGGCGTTCTCCACCGCCCGGGTGGCGTCGAACCAGACCCGAATCCCGTACTTGTCGGCGATCCGGCGGACCTCCCGGAGGTTCTGCATCGAGACCGGCTGGCCGCCGGCCATGTTGACGGTGAGGGCGACGTTGATGTAGGGGATGCTGCCTGGGCCCACTCGGCCAATCAGTTCCTCCAGCTTCCTGAGGTCCACGTCCCCCTTGAAGGGCACCTCCGCGGCGGGGTCGTGGGCCTCGTCCCGGATCACGTCGACGAAGGTGCCGCCCTGAAGCTCGATGTGGGCCCGGGTGGTGGTGAAGTACATGTTGCCGGGGATGTAGGTTCCCGGCCGGATCAGGATCCGGCTGATCAGGTGCTCGGCGCCCCGGCCCTGGTGGGTGGGCACCACATACGGGAAGCCGTAGATCTCCTGGACCGCCTTCTCCAGCCGGAACCAGCTGCGGGCGCCGGCGTAGGCCTCGTCGCCCATCTGCAGGGCGGCCCACTGCCGGTCGCTCATCGCGCTGGTGCCGCTGTCGGTGAGGAGGTCGATGTAGACGTCTTCGGACCGGAGGAGAAAGGTGTTGTAGCCGGCCTCCCGGATGGCCGCCTCCCGCTCCTCCCGGGTGGTCATCCGGACCATCTCCACGGCCTTGATCCGGTACGGCTCTGCCACGGGGCGCTGCTCCATCCCCCAGACCCTCCCCTTTTCACGGCGCGGCGGCGGACTTCGCACACCTCCAGTCTTCCCACACCTCCAGTATAGGCGTGCCCACGAAGTTCTGGCAACAACAATTCTTCCGAATAAATCTGTGACGCGGTGAAGGAGAAAAGGAGACGAAAAAGCCCCGGGGCCCAGGGCCCCGGGGCCTGACCGCGGCTCACGCGGCGACCCAGGTGCGGGGGTAGAGGGCAGGGAGCCCCTCGGGATGGCCGATCTCCAGTAGGAAGAGCACCATCTCCCCGTGGTTGAAGGCCTGGGGGAAGTTGCCCCACTGCTCCCCGGTGGTGGGGTCGAAATGCTCGGCCATCAAGCCCAGGTCCGTGGTGTGATCCAGGCAGGTCCGGGCCAGCCCCAGGGCATCCTCCCGGCGCCCCGCGGCCAGGTAGTGCCGGGCCATCCAGAGGGTGGGGAGGTAGAAGGGCAGGGCGGCAAAGTCGTACCGGGCGATGCCGCCGTCGATCCGCAGGCCGCCGGCCTCCTCCGGAGGCCTGCCCCAGAAGGGGGTGTCGGTGCCGGCCCGGGTGACCACCGCCTCCAGGGGCCGCCGGAGGGGCCGCTCCATGGCCTGGACGGTGCTGGCCAGCCGGGGGTCGTTGGGCGGCAAGAGCCCCCAGAGGGAGAGGGCGAGGGCGGAGATGTCCAGGGGCGATGCCGGGTCGTAGGTCTGCCGGTAGGCCTCGCTCCGGGGATCCCAGCCCCGGGTGACCACGTCCTCCCGGATGGTCTCCGCCTCGGCCCGCCAGCGCTCCGCCTCCGCGGGCTTTCCCAGGGCGAGGGCCATCTCCGCGGCGGCGGCCAGGCCGGCGGCGCAGAGGGCCTTGCCGTAAATCCAGTGGTCCCGGCGCTCCCGGATCTCCCAGATGCCGTTCTCCGGCTCCCGCCACAGCCGGAGGATCGCGTCCGCGGCCAGGGCCACGTGGTGCCACCGCTGCCGGAGGTACTCCCAGTCCCCGGTGGCCAGGGTGTGGGTATAGAGGCCGAGGATGATGCTCGGCTCGCTGTCCAGCTGCAGCTGGTCCCAGGCGGCGTTGCCGAACCGGACCGGCTGCTCGCCCCCGGGGCCGCTGAGGTCCGGGGCGACCAGTTCCCGGGGCTCGGTGCCGTCGATGGTGTAGAGGGGCGAGGACCAGTGGCCGTCCGGCCCCTGGAGCCGCAGGCAGAACTCGTAGAAGGCCCGGGCCTCCTCATGGAGCCCCGCCGCGTCCAGGGCCCGGGCGCAGATGTACCCGTCCCGGATCCAGACGTACCGGTAATCCCAGTTGTCGTGCCCCCCGGGCACCGCGGGGAAGGAGGCGGTGGGCGCCGCCAGGATCGCGCCGGTGTCCCGGTGGCAGACCAGCTTGATGGCCAGGAGCCCCCGGTAGTAGGCCTCCAGGAGGTCCCCCGGCGGGAGCTTGGGCCGCCGGACCTTCCCGAGCCACCGGCGCCAGAAGGCCTGCTCCGCGGCCAGGTCGTCCACCGGGGCGCTCCGCCAGTTTTCGACGGCTTCCGCCGGGGTGAGGCCGTAGGCCACCGTCAGGGTCAGCCGGCGGCTCTGGCCCGGGGCGACTCGGACCCGGGCCCGGGGAGCCGGGCCGTGGCTCCCCCGGAAGCCGTAGGCCAGGGCGGCTCCCGCGACGGTCACCACCGCCGGCCCCCGGCCCTCCCAGAGGGTGACGGGGCCCGGCTCGGGCCAGGCCTGGCTCCGGGTCGGCTCGGCGGCCGCCGCCAGCCAGACCTCCCGGGGCCGGTCGCCGGGGTTCGTCACCGTGATCCGCCGGGTGAGGTGCCGGCCGCCCCAGGGCATGTAGTCGACGGCGCGGATCCGGAGCCCCTCGGCCTCTGCCTCGGTCACCAGGATGTTGGTCCGGCCCAGGTACCGCTGCCGGAGCGGCCGGGGCCGGGTGCCATCCCCGAGGGTGAGGGTGAGGGCACCGCCCCGGCGGGGGTCGAGGGCCCGGGCGAAGATCGGGTATCCGTCAAACCGGGGCAGGCAGAGCCAGTCCACGGCCAGGTCGGGGCCGATGAAGGCGACGGTCTCCCCGTTGCCCACCGGGCCGAAGTAGGAACGCCGCCGGCGCTCACGCTGCCGGCTCCGATCGCGCATGGTGGTTGTCGCCATCTCCATCCCTCGGTTCTCCGGGCTGTCACGAGCCCGGTCGGTGATTGTTGGTTCAGAGTCTACTACCTGGACATTCCTTCATGAAGAACCCGATCAGGCCGGCGGCGGGCCGCTGGAACCCCGGACGATGAGCCGCGGGGCGATCCACTCCACCAGGGGATCCGGCTGCTCGCCCGCCAGCACCTGCAGCAGCCGGGATATGGCCCGGGCGCCGATCTCGTGCATGGGCTGGGCCACGGTGGTGAGC
>QGUP01000020.1 GCA_003242505.1 Bacillota bacterium | reverse complement strand
CCACCGTCAGGTCGTCCAGGTCCCGGAGGGGCTCCCGGGGGTCGACCGGCGTGCCGCTGCGGCGGATGCGGGGCGGGGGCTGGAGCATCACCACCCGGTCGCCGACCCGGACCCGGACCGGCGGGGCGGCCGCGGCCAGGGCCGGGGCGACGGCGTCGCCCACGGTGGGGCCGGCCTTCGGCCGCACCTGGATCCGGCAACCCGGCCGGAGGGGGGCCGACGGATCGGCCGGTACCCCGTCCACCAGCACTTCGTACCGGGGGTAGACCCACTCCCGGGGCTCCCCGTTCAGCCGGTAGCGGAGCACCACCTGCGCGGTGGGGTCCGGGAGGGAAAGGACCTCCAGGGCCTCGCCCAGGGTGCGCGGGGGCCGGACCTCCACCTCGTCGTTGTCCTGGACCGGGGTCTCCAGGTCCCGGGGCAGGCCGTTCACCCGGACCAGGGGCGGGACCTCCACCTCCCGGTCCTCGACCACGACCCGCAGGGGCTCCATCGGCGGCGCCAGGTCCCGGACCCGGGCCTGCCCGGGCTGCCCCGGCGCCGCGGGGACCACCTCCACCTGGTCCCGGTGCCGGATGGGGGTCTGGAGGCTCGCGGGCTCGCCGTTGACCCGGATGGCCGCGGGCCGGCCCGGGGTCCCCGGGACCAGCCGCAGTTCGCCGTTTACCCGCACCGTCAGCCCCGGCCCCAGCCGGGGCTGGAGGTCCTTCATCTCAAAGCCCGCGGCCAGCAGGGCATCGGCCACGGTCAGCCGGGTCGGGTGGTAGAGCCGTACCCCCAGGCCGTTCACGTGGACGTAGGCAAAGCCCAGGGCCGTGTGCTCCCGGGCGGCCACGGCGATGCCGATGGGAGTGACCGCATCGGGGGAGCCGAGGACCGAGCGGGCGCCGGTCACCCCCGGGATCGCGTCCCGCCCCCGGACGGCCACCCGGTCCGGCGGCAGCCCGAGGGCCTGCGCCAGCGCCTCGGTCAGCCCCGGGGTCTGGCTGCCGCCCCCCACCAGCACCACCGCCTGGGGCGGGGCGCCGTTGAGGGCCAGAATCCGTTCCGCGACGGCCTCGGCGAGGCGCTCCACCGCGGGCTTCAGCCGTGCCTTCACTTCGCCCGTGGCCACCTGGTGGGTGCGGCCGAGGATGTCCTGGAAGGCGACGGTTTGCCGGCCGGTGAGCTGGCGCTTGACCTGCTCGGCCACGTTGAAATCCAACAGGTACGCTTCGGAGAGGGCCTCGGTGATCTCGTCCCCGGCGATGGGGACCATGTCGTAGGCGACGACGGTCCCCCGGCGGGTGATGGCGATGTCCGACGTGCCGGCGCCGATGTCCACCAGGACCAGGTTCAGGTGGCGCATGCTCGGCGGGATGACCACCCCGATGGCCGCGATGGGCTCCAGGGTCAGGGCCGAGAGCTCAAGGCCCACCCGTTCCAGCACCGCCAGCAGGGAGTCCACCACTCCCCGGGGCAGGAAGGTAGCGATGACCTCGACCTCCGCCTTCTGTCCCCGCTGCCCCACCAGGCTCGTGAGGGGCAGGCCGTCGAGCCGCCGCTCCAGCACCGAATGGCCGACGTAGAGGTAGTCCCGGGCCTCCTGCTGGTTTCCCACCGTCCGGGCCAGGGCCCGCTGGGCCTCCTGGACCGCGGCCAACTCCAGGGCCAGGTCCTCTTCCGGGGTGATGGGCTCCCGGGGCGACCGGCTCTGTCGGGCCACCCCCCGGAAGGTGCGCAGGGCCCGGCCGGCCGCGGCCACCGCGGCCTCGGTGAACCGCCGGCCCACCCGGGCCTCCAACTTGGCCTTGATTGCGGCGACGACCCTGGCCACCTCCACCACGTCGTGGACCTGGCCGTCGTACATGGCCCGGGTGCGGTGCTCCATCCGCTCCGCCGCCAGGATCCGCAGGCCGCCCCGGTGGGGCACCGTCACCAGCCCGGCGACCTTCCGGGTGCCGATGTCGAGACTGAGGCTGGGCTCTGCTGCCTTGTCGATGTGCGCTGCCACCCGTGCCACCTCTTGCCACGCCGCTGCCGGGGATCAGCCGCCGGACCTGGCCTCGGTCTGGTAGACGGCCAGCCGGAAGCGGCCGTCGGGCAACTGCTTCAGGCCAAAGACAAGGCCGGCGGATTTCAGGGTTCGGTTGAGAAAGGTAACCAGCCGGACGGGATCCGGCGGGTTCTCCAGCACCGTCTCCCCCAGGAG
Source organism: Bacillota bacterium (assembly GCA_003242505.1). Classification (GTDB taxonomy): domain Bacteria; phylum Bacillota; class Sulfobacillia; order Symbiobacteriales; family ZC4RG38; genus ZC4RG38. The sequence goes on along the minus strand of QGUP01000020.1, from coordinate 10,702 downwards.
CGGCAGGGGCTCGTGGTCGGCAAAGAGTTCCACCGGTGGGACCACCCCCTTGCCAACCCCTTCGGCTTGCCATGAAAGTTCGGCTTGCCGGGCGGCGTTTCCTTCCCGCCCGGGCTTCTGCCGGCGGCGCTGCCCGGCGTCCTGCAAACAGCCGCCGGCGGCCGTGCCGCGGTTCTGCACCCGGAAGGCGATCGCCCTGGCGCAGACCGACACCCAGCGAGCGGCGGCCTTGCCACGGATTGGGGGACATAACGCCCGGCCGCGGCCGGGCAGACTAGGGATGCCCCACCTCCGCAAACCCTGGGGGCCCACCGCCTTGCCACAAGGAGGTGCCGCCATGCCGAGATCCACTTCGGGGCTGATCCCCCACGAAATCCGGGATGCCTTCAAGTGGGAGATCGCCTCGGAACTGGGCCTGACGGACCAGATCCTGACCCGCGGGTGGGCCGAGACCACGTCCCGGGATTGCGGTCGCATCGGGGGCAAGATCGGCGGCAACATGGTCAAGGTGATGGTCCAGTACGCCCAGCAGGCGCTGGCCAACCAAAAGACCTAGCCGCCGGGCGGCACCCTGACCTCCGCTTTCCAGGCGTGGCGCCTGTTCGCATAGCCTGCGGCCGGCCCCTGCCGAGGGCCGGCCGCAGGCGTGCTTCACGCCAGGGATCGTCCTTCACGCCAGCGATCGATTGTAGACCTCCAGAGCCTCGGTGTGCCGGCCCATCCGTTCCAGGCAGGCCGCCTGGCCCCAGAGGTGCTTCCGGTTTCCGGGCTCGAGGGCCCGGGCCCGGAGAAACCAGGCGTAGGCCTGCCGGTACTCCCCCAGCCGGAGCAGGCAGGCGGCCTTGGCGCCCACCGCCTCCGGGTCGTCGGGACGGATGGCCAGGGCCCGGTTGTACGCCGCCAGGGCGGCCCGGTGGCGCCCCCGGGCCTCCAGGGCAGCCCCCAGGAGCCGCAGGAGAGGCACTGCTTCCGGCCACTTCTGCAGAGCCTGGCGCAGCCACTGGCTCGCCTCCCGCCACTCCCCCGCTGCCATCAGGCAGGTGGCCAGGTTCTGGGCCACCTCCAGCTGGTCCGGGTCCAGGGCCAGGGACTGGCGGAAGCAGGCCAGCGCCTCCTGGTGGCGGCCCAGGGTGGCCAGGGCGTGGCCGGTGTTGTTGAGGAGCACCGGGTCCTGTTGCCCCAGTTGCCGGGCCCGCACAAAGCACCGATAGGCCTCCGCCGCCTCTCCCTGCTGGAGGAGGGCCACCCCCAGGTTGGCCCAGATCTCCCCCCGGCGAGGGGCGAGGGCCAGGGCCCGGCGGTAACTTGCGACCCCCTCGGCCACCCGTCCCAGCCGGATGAGGCAGAGGCCCCGGTTGTTCCAGAGAGCGGCAGCCCTCGGCATGGCGGCCAGGCCGGCCTCCAGGTGCAGGAGGGCCTCTTCGGTCCGCCCCAGCCGGCTGAGGCACCGGCCCTTGCCCACCCAGGCCTCCGGCCACTCGGGCCGGAGCCGCAGGGCCTGGTCGTAGGCGGGCAGGGCCTCCTCGGCCCGCCCCAGCCCCAGCCGCACCTCGCCGAGCCAGAACCAGTACTCGGCCTGGGCGCCGCAGAGGGCGACAGCCCGGGCCAGGGGCTCCTCCGCCTCCGCCGCCTTGCCGAGGGTGAGGAGCAGCAGCCCCAGCCCCGCTGCCAGGTCGTGTCGCTCGGTCTCCACCATTGTGGCCAGTCGGGCGGCGGTCTCGGCCTCCTCCGGCCGCCCCCAGGCCAGGTGCCAGAGGGCCGCCTGCCACTGTGCCGATCCCCGCCCCACCCGGGGCAGCCCCGTCAGCCGGCCCCGCAGCTCCAGGTAAGCCTTCATCCCCCCAGGCCACCGCCAGCCCATCGGCGTCCCCTCCCCCTCCGCCGGGTACGGGCTCAACCTTCAACCGGAAATTTCGCAGAACGTGGTGAGAGTTCCTGCCGGTGCTGGAAAGAAATGTACGACGAACTACGACAGCATCGACAGCGATGGACAGCAGTGGCAACGGCGGTGGCCACGGGGTGTCGACGGCGGGATCGCCCGGGCCTCCGGGATCTCACGAGCCCCAGAGCCGGGAGAGGGAGACCGGCTGGCAGCCCGCGGCCTCCAGGGCGGCCAGGACCGTCGGCAGGTCCCGGAGTGTCTCCGGCCGGTCGGCCCGGAGCATCAGGATGGCACCTGGGAAGCAGGCCTGCCGGACCCGGTCGGCCAGGGTCTCGGCGGGCTCTCCGGCCCCGGGACGGAGGCCGATGCTGGACCAGAGGACGGTGTCGAGACCCAGGGCCCCGGCCGCTTCCACCAGCCCGGGGTCAAACCGCCCGCCGGGCGGCCGGAAGAACCGGGGCGGCCCGAAGCCGGCCCGGGCGAAGGCCCGCACCCCCTGGACCAGCTGTTGCCGGGCGGCGTCGGCTGAGAGGCCGTCCATGGCCGCTTCCCGGTACCCCCGGGTACCCAGTTCGTGGCCGTCCGCAGCCAGCGCCGCCACCGCGGCGGCGTTCGCCTCCACCTCCTCTCCCGAGAGGAAGAAGGTCGCCTGAACGCCCGCCTGCCGGAGCAAGGTAAGGAGTGGCGCCAGTTCTTTGGCGCCGGGCAGTCCGTTGAAGGTGAGGGCGACCCGCCGGTCCCCGGGCGGCAGCGGCAGGGAGATTACCGGCTGGGGAAGGTCTGGAGCCGCCGGCGGGGCCTCGTCCGGCGTGGCCGCACCGGCGCCGGCCTCAGGAGAGCCGGCAGGGGCTCCGGACCGGGGCCACCCCCGGACCTCCCCGGGGGCGAAGGCGGGCAGCACCTGCCCCTGCTCCCGGACGGCGGGCTCCTGCCCACCGACCGGGCTCTCACCCGGGCCCTCTCCGGGAGGGGGCTTCCACTCCGCCGCCGGTCCGGTGGCCGCCGGCGCCAGGTCCGGGAAGGGGTTGGGTCCGGCGGCCGGGGAAAGGGGGCCAGCCGGGTCCCCGCTGGCGCCCGCGGCGACAGCCCCGGCAATCGCGGCCCTGGCGGCAGCCCCTGGAGCCAGGCCGAAGATCTCGACCTGGATGCCGTCGGGGCCCTGGACCTGCACCGGGGCTGCCTGGAAGGTCGGGGCCTCGGCCGGGACGGCCTGAAGGGCGAGTGGCTCCACGGGGGCTGCCCGGGGGGGCTCCGGCGGGGCCGGTGCCGACCGGGGGGCCGGGCCGGAGCCGGGCCCGGCGGCACCGGGGTTCCCCGGGACGGAGGAGAAGAGGAACAGGAGGGCCGCGGCTATCCGGAAGAGCGCCCAGGGGGGCATGGGTTCCTGTCGCCTCCATCCAGCCCCTGACACAGCCCAGGGGCAAACTGGTTTGAAGACCAGTTTGCCCCTGGAACTCGGAAGCTATGCGCAGGCCCTGCTGCCCCTGCTTCAGGAGCCGAGATTGACCCCCAGAATCCCGCCGAGGGCCCCGGCCCCGGCGGCGGCGCCTCCCATCCAGGCGATCTGGCTGCCAGGGGGGAGGCCGGCCCAGACCGCGGCCAGGGCGAGCAGGGTGAGGCAGACCAGCACCCCTGCCGAAAGCCCATGGACCAGGCCGCTGCCCTGGGACCGCCGGCCGGCCTGGAGGCCTGCGACCAGACCGGCCAGGGCCCACAAGACCACCGCCAGCCAACCCTCGGCCGGAGGGCCCAGGGGCAACTGCCAGAGCAGGAACCCCAGCCCTACCGCTGCGACCCCCAGGGCGACGAGCCCGGCCCCCCACCCGGCCACCACTGCCGGCAGGCTGTAGCCCTGTCCGTCTCCTGTACTGGCCACCAGGTCCCCCTCCTCTCCTGCACCGGTCATGGGACCCCTATGCGCCGGGGCGGGGAGCTATGCGGCGGGCCAAGGCCCCCGTCACTGCCAGGGACGAAGAAAGGGGCGGACGAAGAAAGGGGCGGCGCCGAGCCGCCCCGGGATGCAAGGCGAAACGACTACCGCTCGCTCGCCGCCCGCAGCCGGGCGACGGACTCTCCGGCCTTGCGCAGGACCAGGAGGTAGGGCCCCAGGAGCGCGTAGGTCACCAGGGGCACCACGACGATGCTCTGAGGGTCCCGGACCAGGCTCCAGAGGGCAAGGGAGGCCGGTACCCCCCACTCGACGAGCCGGCCCCGGGTCGCCCGGCCCCGGCGGACCTTCTTGAAGTCCGGGTAGGGGATCGTTGAGATCATCAGAAAGCCCAGGGCCACCATGACGGCGGGGAGCAGGGGGGACTCACCCAGGCCCGCCTCGCCGTAGCGGTAGATCAGGGCCGCCAGCAGGGAACCCGCCGCGGTGATGGGCAGGCCGAGGAAGAACCCCGAGGTGTGGATGAGGTTGAACCGGGCGAGGCGCAGGGCCCCGCAGATGGGGAAGAGCGCCGCCACCGCCAGGCCGTAGGGACCCAGCCGGTGCAGCCCCACCTGGTAGGCCAGGAGGGCCGGGGCGGCCCCGAAGGCCACCACGTCGGCCAGGGAGTCCAGCTCCTTCCCGAACTCGCCGTCGGCCCGGACCAGCCGGGCGACCCGGCCGTCCAGGCCATCGGCCAGGAGGGAGATGCCGACCAGCAGCGCCGCGGCCTGGTAGTTCTGCTGAGCGGACATCACGAGGGAGTAGAAGCCTGCGGCCAGGTTGGTCAGGGTGAAGAGATGGGGCAACAGGGAGATGCCCTTCTGGCCCCGTTCCCGAAACCACTTGCCGCCCCGGATCGCCCGAATCCTGAGGCGCCCCCGGGGCCTGCCGGCTCCGCCGTGCGCTGCTGTCATTCCGGCAGCCTCCCTATAATCGTCCGTCCGGCGACCACCCGGTCCCCGGGGCGGACCGTCACCGTCGCGCCCAGAGGCAGGTAGACCTGGGTGCAGGAACCAAACAAGATCATGCCGAAGCGCTGGCCCTGGCTCAGGTAGTCCCCCACCTCGACCCAGGTCCGAATCCGCCGGGCGACGAGGCCCGCGATCTGGACCACCAGCACCCGGTAATCGGGCCCCTCGATCCCCAGATAGGCCCGTTCGTTCACCTCTTCCAGCCCTTCGGCCCAGGCGGCCCGGAACTTGCCCGGGACGTACTCCTTGTACCCCACCCGGCCGGCCACCGGCGCCCGGTTGACGTGGACGTCGAAGATCGAGAGAAAGATGCTGACCGCGATGGCTTTGCCCCCCAGGTACCGGGGCTCCTCCACCTCCCGGACCCAGAGCACCCGGCCGTCCGCCGGGGCGAGCACATCCCGGGGGGAGGCCTCCGCCCGCCGCTCCGGGTCCCGGAAAAACCAGAGGCTGAGGGCCAGGAGGACTCCCGGGACCGCAGCCAGCCAGGGCTGGAGCCAGCCGGCCAGGAGGGTCAGCCCGGCCAGCAGGCCGATGATCCCCCAGCCCTCCCGGGCAATCAAGGGACGCCGCAAGGGACCGCACCTCGCCACTTTCCTGGGTGTATTCTGCCACATCCGCTGCGCCATCGGAAGGGCCGGTCAGTTCCCGGGGGCAGGGTCCGGGAATGACCAACCCTTGAGCCGCTCCCGCAGCCGGTAGTCCGTCATGTCCAGCTGCAGCGGGGTGATGGAGATGAGGTTGTTCTGGACCGCGACCACGTCGCTGTCCGGGTCGTTGTGGAGTTCCATCACCTCGCCCGCCAGCCAGTAGTAGACCTTGCCCCGGGGGTCGACCCGCCGATCCCACTGGTTCTTGTAGAGCCGGACCCCGAGTTTGGTGATGGCGACGCCGGCGCACTGGGCCGGGGAGACCGGGGGGATGTTGACGTTCAGAAGGGTCCCCCGGGGGAGCCCCTCCCGCACCACCCGGAGGGCCAGGTCCCGGGTGAACTGCGCGGCGAAGGTGTAGTCCCCGGGGCCGAAGGTGCAGAGGGAGACGGCGACCGCGGGGATGCCCAGGATGGTGCCCTCGATGGCCGCGGAGACCGTGCCGCTGTAGATCACGTCGGTGCCCAGGTTGGGCCCGTGGTTGATGCCGGAGATCACCAGGTCCGGCCGGCCCGGCAGGAGTTCCTCGATGGCCAGCTTCGCACAGTCCGCCGGGGTGCCGCTGACCGAGTAGATGACCGCCCGGGTCCCGGGCATCTCGATCCGGGTCGGGAAAATCGGCCGGTGCAGGGTGATCGCGTGGCCCGAGGCCGATCGCTCCCGGTCGGGGGCCACGATGTAGAGCTCCACGTCGGGGAGTTCCTCCAGGGCCTCCCGCAGGGCCTGGAGCCCCTCGGCGTAGACGCCGTCGTCGTTGGTCAGGAGGATGCGCAGACCTCTTCCCCTCCTTGGCTCGTGGGCATCGCCAGGAACTCGGCGGCCAGCCGGATCACCTCGGCCTGGGGCGCGGCCACCACCCGGGGATCCGGAAGGGACTGCAAGAACCGGGCCCCGTATCGGGTGCGCCGGGGATCGACCCGGCTGTCGAAGATGATCACGACCCCCCGGTCCTGCCGGGTCCGGATCAGCCGGCCGAAGCCCTGCTTGAACCGGATCACCGCCTGGGGCAGGCTCAGGTGGAAGAAGGCCGAGAGCCCCTGCCGCTCCAGGGCCTCGGTCCGGGCCGCGGTCACCGGCTCGTCGGGCGGCAGGAAGGGCAGCCGGATCAGCACCACGCAGGAGAGGTCTTCCCCCGGGATGTCGACCCCTTCCCAGAAAGATGCCGCCCCGAAGAGGATCGCCCGGTGGCCGGACCGGAACTCCTCCACCAGCCGGGCCCGGTGGCCGTCCAGCCCCTGGGCGAGGAGGACCAGCCCGGCGGCCTCCAGGGGCCCTTTCACCCTATTGTACACCTGCCGCATCATCCGGTGGGAGGTAAAAAGGACCAGTGTCCGGCCGCCGACGGCCACCGCCAGATCCTGGACAAACCGGGCGGCGGCCTCGGTGTACTCCGCCTCGGGCTCCCGGGGGCTGGGGACGTCGGTGGGGATGAGGACCAGGGCCTGCTCCCGGTACCGGAAGGGCGAGGGGACCACCCCGGTCTCCAGCCGGTCCGGCCCCAGGTCCTCCAGGCCCAGGCTGCGCTTCACGTGGTCGAAGCTGCCGCCGACGGTGAGGGTGGCGGAGGTCATGACCACCGTCCGGAGCCGGTCGAAGAGCTGGGCCCGGAGCAGCTCCGCCACCGAGACTGGGGCCGACCGGAGGGTGACCGGCACCTCCCCGCGGCGGGGCGGCCCCACCTCCACCCAGCGGACGTAGGCCTCGTCCTCCCCCAGGAGGACCTCGTCGATATCCTGCGCGGCCTGGTAGATCCACCCCGCCTCCCGGGCGATTTCCAGGAGTGTGCTCTCCAGGTCCCCGGGCCGGGGCTCGTCCAGCTCCTCCAGGGCCTTTCCCAGGAGCGCCAGGGCCTCGGCGAGCCGCCGGAGGGCGCCGGTGGCGTTCTGCCGGGCTACCTCCACCGCCTCCCAGGCCAGGCTCTGCCGGACGGGAGCGGTGATCCGGAGGGTATGGCCCCCTTCCCCGTCGCCCCCTTCCCCCATTTCCGCCGCCAGGGCGGCGAGCGCCGCCATCAGCTCCGTCACCCGCTCCCGGGCCCCCCGGACCAGGTCCGTCACCTGCTCCAGCAGGTCGTCTTCCGGGGTGCCCAGGGGCGGTTGGGAAGGGACCGGGCGCCGGAGCTTCCGCCTGAGGTGTGGCAGGAGCCCGGGCCCCTGGGGACCGCCCCACCCCCGGAAGAGCCGGCCCAGGGCCCCGAGGAGGTCCCGGCCGCTCAGGCTGAGGCCCAGGTGCTCGGTGGCCACCGCCTCCAGGTGGTGGGCCTCGTCGACGATCAGGTGGTCGAAGGGCGGGAGGACCCCGCCCCCGGCCCGGAGGTCCGCCAGGAGCAGGGCGTGGTTGACCACCAGGATCTCCGCTTCCCGGGCCCTTTTCCGGGCCCGGAAGGCAAAGCAGTGCCGCTGGAACCACGGGCACCGGGGACCCAGGCAGGTCTCCGCCTCGGACATCACCTGCCGCCAGAACTCCTCCTGGCTGCCGGAAAGCTGCAGCTCTCCCCGGTCCCCGGTCTCCGTCTCCTGGAGCCAGGCCAGGGTGCGGATGAGGAAGCTGCGCTCCTCCACGGTGGTGCCGAAGTCCGCCCCGGCCACCGCCTCCTCCCACCGGCGGAGGCAGAGGTAGTTGTTCCGGCCCTTCGCAAGGGCCACCCGCACCTCCTTCTCCCACCCCAGGGCCCGGAGGAGGAAGGGGATCTCCCGCTCCCAGAGCTGTTCCTGGAGGGTGATGGTGTGGGTGGCGATCACCACCCGCCGGCGGTTGGCCCGGGCCCAGAGGACCGCCGGCACCAGGTAGGCCAGGGACTTCCCCGTCCCCGTGCCGGCTTCCAGGAGGAGGTGGCGGCCCGCGTTCAGGGCCTGGGTGACCCGGAGGGCCATCTCCAGTTGCCCCTCCCGGTGTTCGTACCCCGGGTGGGCCCGGGCGATCGCGCCCCCCGGGCCGAGGATGGCCGCCACCTCGGCCGGGTCCACGGGCCGGATGGGCTCCGGCGGAGGCGATTCCTCGCCCCCGTGGAGGGGCACCGGGTGGGGCGGGATCCAGGCGGCCTTGGGCCGGGGCCGGGCCCCGGCCTTCAGCCGGCGTTCGGCCGCCGCCTCCACCAGGGGCCGGAGGGGCCAGTCCCCCGGGGCGAGGCGCAGCATCTCCAGCAGCGCGTCGGTCTCCATCGCCCCTAGCTTTTCCAGAGCCCGGACCACCACGTAGCCCGCGGCCCGGGCGTCGTCCTCCGCCCGGTGGGCCGAGACCAGGGGGATCTCCAGTTCCCTGGCCAGGGCCCCCAGCCGGTAGGATCGGGCCCGGGGAAAGGCGATCTGGCCAACATCAAGACTGTCCGGAACCGGCCCCGGGGGCCCCACCCCGCCCCGCGGCAGGCCGCGGGGACGACACCCGGAATCGAAGGCGGCGTTGTGGGCAAAGATCGGCACCCCCTCGATGAGGGCCAGGAGTTCCGGCAACACCGCCTCCGCGGGCGGCTTGCCGGCCACCATCTCCGGGGTGATGCCGGTCAGCTGCTGAAACCGGAGGGGAATCGGCCGGCCCGGGTCCGTGAGCCAGGACCGGGCCAGCACCGGCTCCCCGTGCTCGAAGAGGACGGCCCCGATCTCGATGATCCGGTCCGCCTCCGGGTCGCCGCCGGTGGTCTCCAGGTCGATGGCCACAAACCGATCCACCAGCACGGGCTGGCTCCCTTCCGCCGGGTCGGGTGGACGCCGGCCCATACCGATTCGCCCCGGCGGCCCCGGGATCCTGCCGGGGCGCTCCCTCCGGTGTCCTCCGCCCGGTGGGTGGAGCCTCAGACCGGTGGGTCGGGCGTCAGACCGGCGGGTGGGGGTCAGAGCCGGTCCTGGACCGCGACGCTGACCGCGCCGGCCAGGACCAGCACCGCGGCCAGGAGGGCCGCATCGGGAAGGACCCGGAGCGGAGGGAGCCCCGCCCGGATGCCGACGAGGCTGCCGTAGCCCAGGGCCGCCACGGCGGCGATGAGGGCCGCGCACCGGTCCGGGGCCCAGCCGCTGATGCCGGCCAGCACCCCGCCGGCGACCAGGCTGGCGGCATTGAGCGCCCAGAAGACCAGGAGCTGTCCCCACAGGGCCCCACTCAGGGCAAAGGCCCAGACCTGGGTCCCGTCCTCGGGCCAGCCGACCCGCCAGAGGGCTACCACCAGGGTCCCCAGAAGAGCCACCGCGGCGCCGGAGCCGCTGCCGACGAGAAAGCGCGCCCAGAAAGGCATGGCCACTCCCCCTCCACCGGGACAAGGGCTCTCCCGGTGAGGATATGCCCCTTCCGTCAACAACTTGTCTCTTCGCTGCCCCTTCCCAGGGAGGCGGGCATCCCCTACCATGGGAGCAAGGGACCGGTCGTCCGCCGGCTGCTCCCGCCGGCGGGACCGCCGGTTCGCCGGTGACGCCCCCCGGGCCGGGTGCTCGCCCGGGCGGGGCGGTACCGCCTGCCATCGGGAGGTGTTCGACCTGCGCATCTGGGTGTACGCTACCCCCGCCGACCTGCCCGCGGACCCGCCGCGGGTGGGCGCCGCAGTGGCCATCGACGTCCTCCGGGCCACCAGCACCATCGCCCAGGCCCTCTGGGCCGGGGCCCGGGCCGTGATGCCTTACCTCGAGCCTGAGGAGGCCCGCCGGGCCGCGGCGGCTGCCACGGCCACCGGCTCCTCCGGCAAACCGGACTCCTCCGGCTCCGCCGGTCTTCCCGGCTCCCCCGGGGCGGGGCCGCACCTCCCGCCCCTCCTGGCTGGGGAACGGGGCGGTGTACAGATTCCCGGCTTTGACCTGGGGAACTCCCCCCGGGAGATGACTCCGGAGCGGGTCCGGGGCCGGGAGATCTACGTGACCACCACGAACGGTACCCGGGCGATCCTCCGGGCCGCCGCCCTCGGGCCGGTCTACCTCGCCGCCCTGGTCAACCGGGCCGCGGTGGTGGACCGGCTGGCGGCCCTGGGCGCCGACGTCGCGGTGGTCTGCGCCGGCGGCCAGGGGGCCTTCTCCCTCGAGGACATCGTGGGCGCGGGCGCCCTGGTGGATGGGCTAGCGGCCAGGGGGATCGGGGTGCCGGGAAACGATCTCGCCCTGGCCGCGGTCGCCCTTTTCCGGCACTGGGAGGGCCGGCTGGCCGAGCTCTTCCGCCAGACCGACCATGGCCGGCGGCTTCTGGAGCTCGGACTGGCCGCCGACCTGGACTGGTGCGCCCGGCTCGATGTCCTCCCGGTGGCTCCCTGCTACCGGGAGGGGCGGATCACCGCCGCATGACCGCGGCCTTATCC
>QGUP01000019.1 GCA_003242505.1 Bacillota bacterium | reverse complement strand
GGCGCCACCAGGATCACTTCGCCGTCGGACCAGGTCCAGACCACCCGGCCCCGGCTGTCCCGGAGCCGCAGCTCCAGGTGCTGCATGGTCGGGAACTCCAGGTCCAGGGGCGCCCGGGCGGTGTTGGTCACCCACACCCGGAAGGCGGTGAGCCGCTTCCCCTCGTAGACCGGCTCCACCCGGAACCGGAGGTCCTGGAGGGTCGCCCGGCCGCCGAAGGTCACCTGCTCCCGGGCCACCGGCTCACCGTTGTAGCCCTCGGCCAGGAACCAGGCCTCCAGGGTGTAGGTGCCAGCGGCCAGGTTCTGGGGCAGGTCCGCCTCGTAGGTGAGGGTCGCCCCGGTGTTCAGCCGGGCATCCATCACGCTCTGGGCGAAAACCCGGCCCTGGGACCAGCGCCAGACTTCCTTGCCCTTTTCGTCCCGCAGCACGAAGTCGTACTGCCGGGAGCTGGGGAACCGGATGGTCACCGGCTCCTTGCCGGGGTTGGCGACGGTCAGCTTCGCCCGGGTCGGGTTCGTAGTCCGGTCCACCGCGAGGGTGAACCGGAGGCTGACCTTCCTGGGAGCCACCGTCACCCGCTCCCGGGCCACCGGCTTGCCGTCGTAGCCCTCGGCCAGGAACCAGGCCTCCGCGGTGTAGGTCCCCGCTGGGAGGTCCGCCGGCAACTCAGCGGTGTAGCGCAGGGAGGCGCCGGCATTGAGGCGCAGGTCCTGGACCGGCTGAATGAAGGCCCGGCCCTTGGACCACCGCCAGACCTCCTGGCCCTTCTCGTCCTTGAGGACGAAGTCGTGCTGGGCTCCGGAGGGGAACCGCAGGGTGACCGGCTCCTTGCCGGTGTTGCGGACGGTCAGGTTCAGCCGGCCGCCCTCCGCGCTGGCCTGGGCCTCAAACTCGAAGGCCAGGGCCGCGGCCTGAGGCTCCCGGACCGCCACCGCGGCCACCGGGTCCTCCCCCACCTCCTTGGCCTTCACGTAGGCCGCCAGGGTCAGCCCAACCCGGGAGAGGTCCAGGTTCCGGGGCAGCTCCGCATCGAAGGTGAGGCTGGCCCCCGGCTGGAGCCGCCGGGTCTGGACCACCGCGGCGGACGCCTTGTCCTTGGCCCACCGCCAGGCTTCCTTGCCGTCGGCCTGCCAGAGCACCAGGTCAAACTGCTGGCCCGAGGGGAAGGTGAGGTCCACCGGCTTGTTGCCGGGGTTGGTCACCTGCAGCCGGACCTGCCGCCCGTCCTTCCCGGACACGGTGAGGGTATAGCGCAGGCCAGCGGGGGCCGTCCCGGCCACAAAGGCCTTCCGGGCCACAGGCTGCTTCCCCAGGTCCCGGAGGATGACCTCCGCGGTGTAGGTGGTCCCCTGGTTCAGCTTCGGCAGGGGCACGAACCAGGTCCGGCTCTCCCCGGCGGCCCACCGGACCTTCTCCGCCTTCCGGTCCGGCAGGGCGATGGTCCCGGTCCAGAACCGGGTGCGGCCGCCGCCGGAGAGGACCACCTCGCCCAGGACGCCGTCCTTCGCCTCCAGTTCCACTGCCTGCTTGCCCTGGTTCCGAACCGTCACCGCCAGCATCGGCGCCCCGCCGGGCTCCGGGGCCACCACCGCCACCGAGGTGGCCAGCTGGGCCGCCGGCTTCGGCTCCGGAATCTCCAGGGTCAGGGTGGCCCGGCCCGAGGTCCGGCCGGCGTTGACGTTCAGAAGGTAGGCCTCCACGGTGTACCGCCCGGGCTTCAGCTCCGGCAGCTTCACGTCGTAGCTGAGGCTGGCACCGGGCTTCAGCTGCTGCTGGCGGATGGCAGTGGTCGCGGCGGTCTCCCTGGTCAGCCGCCAGACCTCCTTCCCCTTCCCATCCCGGATCACCACCTCGTGGGTGTGGCCCCGGAAGACGAGGGGGACAGGGGTCTTGCCCGTGTTGGTGACGGTAAACCGGAGCCGGGTCTGGTCCACCTGCTGGAGCCGGTACTGCAGGGACTCCCTGGCCTGAGCGACGGGCTTGATGTTGGCCCAGGCCCACAGCCACCCGAGGTGGTTCCAGGCCACCCCCGGCAGCACGTTCCGGCCCCAGGCCAGGGCCGGCGCCGGCAGCAGCGTGGCTCCGGCGACCACCGCCGCCGCCGTGGTGGCGGCCAGCGCTGTGCGCATCCATCTCCCAGCCATCTCCGCGAATCCCCCCAACGGTTATCCAGTCGTTGCCTTAGACGGAGGGCCAGGGTGGTGCGTTTCACCGACAAGTCTGCATTTGCCGCCAGCTACCCGGGTCTTGCGGTTGCTCCGGCGTCCCCGCCGGGTTACTCTTGAAGAAAAGGCCGGGAAGAGAAGGCCGAAGCAAAGAACCGGGCCCGGCCTGCACCGGGGCCCGGATGGGCGGAGGGAAGCCCTTGTTCATCGGTGGCCAGTTGATCCGGCAGTTCGATGCCTTCCTCCACCTCTTTCTCTCCGCGGCCGACGCCCTCCACAGCCGGCTGGCGATCCCGCCGGAGGACCAGTTCGCCCTGAACCGGGTGCTGGCCGGCCTCGGCGGGCCGCCGGCCCCCGGGGAGGTGCGGATCCACCTGCGGAGCGGTGCCTCCCTGCCGGCTCTCTGCCTGTTTCTGCTCATGCACCGGGAGCACTGCCCCATCCTGCTGCCGGACCCGGCGGCCCGGGCCCGGGTGCGGCAGTTCACCCACATCGTCGCCCACGCCATGGTGCCCATGGCCGCCGGCGGCGATGCCCTGCCCGCGGAGGCGGTGGCGGCCCGGCTGACGGAGTCCGAGGTGGTCCTGCGCCCCCTGGTCACTTACAACGAGGACGGGGAGGTGGCCGCGGTGCTCCGGGAGGGTGCGGTCAACCGGCTGAGCGGGGATCCCGCCGGCGGTCCGTACAAACTGGCGATCCAGCCGCCGGGGGAGGTCCGGCTGGACCGGACCGGCCCCCTGCACCCCGTCGTCGCCCACATCACCTGGGAGGACGCCCCCCTCCCCTTCCTGCGGCCCTAGAGCCGGCGCTGCTCCGTAAGCGCCACCCTGGGACCGGCGCTACTGCCAGGGGCCCCAGGCAAGAGGTCCCATGCAAAAGGCCCCACCCGGCGCAGCGGGTGGGGCCTCATCTTTTCCCTGCCCCGGGTAGGGCTTCCTTTGCAAATGCACCAGTGCAGCAGCCCCCGGCGGGGATGCCGCCGGGGGCTGCCGGACCCGGACCGCCGCAGCGGACGGCTCAGAGCAGCGGGTGCTCGTGCATCGCCTTGAGCCGCCGCCAGCGCCGGTCGACCTCGGCCTGGATCTCGTCGAGGATGTGCTTGTTCTCCGGCCGCAGGAGGTGCTTGGTCTTGCCCATCATCTTCAGCCACTCCGCGACCGGGATCTTCTTCCCCTTCTCCTCCGGATCGTAGGTGATGGTGGTCTTGTGCTGCTCCACCTCGTAGAGCGGGAAGAAGCAGCTGTCCACCGCCGCCTGGACGATCTTGGTGCCCAGCCGCTCCTCGGACTGCCAGTTGAGCGGGCAGGCGATCAGCACCTTGCCGTAGACCAGGCCGTAGTTCTTGGCGTAATACTGGGCCTTGGCCGCCTTCTTCCACAGGTCCTGGGGCTGGGACTCCACCCCGGTGAAGACGTAGGGGATGTTGGTCGCCGCCATGATCTGCGGCGTGTCCTTGTGGTGGAAGAGCTTGCCGAAGCCCCGGCTGCCCACGTTCGAGGTCGCCGTCTTGTGGCCCAGGGGCGTGGAGTACGACAGCTGCGCACCGGTGTTCATGTAGCCCTGGTTGTCGTACTCCAGGATGATCATCTTGTGGTTGCGCAGCGCGGTGCCGATGGCCGGCCCCATGCCGATGTCCATGCCGCCGTCGCCGGTGACCATCACAAAGGTGATGTCCTCGTCGGCCGGCAGCTCGCCCCGGCGGATCTTCTCATGGAAGACCTCCACCAGGCCCGACAGGGTCGGCGCGCCGTTCTGGAACAGGTTGTGGATGTAGGTCACCCGGTGGGAGGTGTACGGGTAACCGGTGGTGACCACCATGGCGCACCCGGTCTGGAAGAGGACCACCACGTTGCCGGAGAGGCCCCGGAAGAAGTTGTCCAGGGCGCCGAAGATGCCGCAGCCGGGGCAGGCGCCGTGGCCGGGGGCGATCCGCTTGGGCATCTCCATCATCTGCCGGGGCGGCGGCGCGATGGCCTTGACCCGGCCGTCGGGCTGGACCTCGATCCGCACCGGGCTCTGGAGTTCTTCGGCCTTGAGGGGCGGCAGCACCCGCTTCTCCGGGTTCGCCGGGGTGATGGGGGTCACGCCGAAGTAGTCGAAGGCGGGAATGTCCCCGAGGCCGCCCTGCTCCGCCACCCGCATGGCCAGGCGGAAGAGGGCCTCGGCATCGTCCGGGTAGAAGTCCTTGCCGCCCAGGCCGTAGATCCGGCTGAGGACGACGGTCTTGTTCTCCGGGTCGTCCTTCAGCGCGGCCTTCACCTCGTGGGTCATGAGGCCGCCGTTGGCGCCGTAGACGTCCGCCCGCTCGCCCACCACCAGGGCCTTCACGTTCTTCAGGGCGCTCCGGATGATCTCCACCGGGAAGGGCCGCAGGAGCACCGGGGTGATGACGCCGGCCTTGATCCCCTGCTCCCGGAGCTTGTCGCAGACGTCCTTGGCGGTCTCCGCGGCGGACCCGATGAGGAAGAGCGCGATCTCCGCGTCCTCCATCCGGTAGAGGTCCACCAGCGGGTAATGCCGGCCGGAAAGCTCGGCGTAGCTGGCAAAGATCTCCGGCAGCACCCGCAGCACGTTCTGGTGGGCCAGGTGCAGCTGGTACTTGTTGTTGATCAGGTCCGGGTCGTTCATGTACGCGCCGATGGTGATGGGGTTCTTCGGGTCCAGCGCGTGGGGGAAGCCCTCGGGCATGGGCCCGAGCCAGTCCCGGACCACCTGCTTGTCCTCGAAGTACTGCACCCGCCGCTTCTGGTGGCTGGTAAAGAACCCGTCGTAGGCCACCACCACCGGGAGCCGCACGTCCGGATGCTCGCCGAGCTTCACCGCCACGATGTTCAGGTCGTAGACGTGCTGGGGCTCCCGGGCGAAGAGCACCACCCACCCGGTCAGGAGCGCATAGTAGAGGTCCGAATGGTCACCCCGGATGTCCAGGGGCCCGGAGACCGACCGGGTGACCAGGTCCAGCACCATGGGCATCCGGGTGCCGGACTGGACCGGCATCTGCTCCAGGGCGTAGAGGTAGCCGTTGGCCGAGGTGGCGTTGAAGACCCGGGCGCCGCCGGTGCTGGCGCCGTAGCAGATGCCCGCGGCGCCGTGCTCGCCGTCCCCGGGGACCATGACGATGTCGTGCTCGCCCTCGACCTTCATCTCGTCGAGGAACTCTGCGATCTCCGTGGACGGGGTGATGGGGTAGTAGCCCATCAGGTGGAAGTTGATGTGGGCTGCGGCCAGGGCCGCCATCTCGTTGCCGGTCTTGAAGTCGATCTTCTGGGTCGCCCGGGCCTTGGGTTCAACCGTCGCCATTGCTCGTCACCTCCTGATTACGCCGGCAGGGCGAACCGCGGCACGCGGTGGGCCTTGGCCCAGCCGTCCTCTTCCAGCTTCTCCTGCAGGGCGCCGGTGGGGCAGGCCTCCACGCACTTGAGGCAGCCCTTGCAGTACTGATAGTCGATCCCCTTCAGAACCATCGCGGGCCGGCCCTTCTTGTCCGTGCCCTTCTCCCAGACGAAGCAGTAGTCCGGGCAGACGATGTCGCACTGGGCGCAGTCGATGCACTTCTCCCGGTCAAAGGCAGGCAGGTAGCCCTGCCGGGAGGCCGAGAGGTCCTTGACGACGGAGTTGCCGGCGCTCAGGATGAGGCCGCCGATGGGCGCGTTCAGGTACCCGTAAGGCGGATCCGGCCGGCGGTAGGGCTCCCGGACGAACCCGGGCCTGGGGGTGATGGTCATCATCCGGACGCTCTCGTAACCCCGGTCAAAGGTGCGCAGGTTCCCCGGGACCGTATGCGGGTATTTCTTGCCGAAGGTGTCCCGGATGACGGCCTTGACCGCCTCGGGGTCGATGAAGGGCACCACCCGGCACAGGGCCCCGAGCATCGCCGTGTTCACCCGGGTCTTCTCCTCCACGGCGATGGTGATCGCGTCCACCGTGGCCACCGTGCCGTACTCCAGGCCGAGGAGCTCCCGGATCTCCTCCGGGCTCTTGCGGGTGTTGACGATGATCGTGCCGTCCTCCCGCAGGCCCGCGGCCACGGGCTGGGTGTGGATCAGCGCTTCATGGAAGACTGCGATGACGTGCGGCTCCTCGATGGGGGCCGAGGTCCGGACCTCCTGGTCCGAGTCGCAGAACCGCACGTAGGCCTTGACGGGCGAACCCTTCTTCTCCGAGCCGTAGGAGGAGAAGTTCGACCCGTTGAAGCCCATGTAGACAACCCCGGCCTCGGCCAGCATCCGGCCGGCGATGTGGGCGCCATATCCGCCGATGGACTCGAAGCGGATGCCAAAAAAGCCCCACTCGTCCTTGATCGGGAGGCGGGCCGTTGTCTTCGTCTCAGGCGCCGTGACCATCTCCATACCTCCCCGACTGGCATATCACCACACCCATCATATCAGGGAGAGGCGCGAGGTTGCAATAACGAATAAGTTTATTGTATGGACGCCATAAGGCACAATACCTTACCGATGAATGGTCGCTTTTTGGCGATGAAATGCACGAGGCGACCCCCACCCTTTCCGGAGGAGGGGGCCCAGACCCTCCAGGAAGATCAAGAAATTCTAGAGATTCTTGTCGCCGCCGGAAGGAATCCGCCCACCCGCGTCGAAACCCTTCCCCGGTACGTCCGAATGTCCGGACATTAGAATGGCCGTACTACTTGGCAGCCAGAGGGAGTGTCAATCGGGAGTGTTGATGCCTGTCGGTCCAGACCGCACTGCAGACCGCACCTTCCTGCGCCAGGCCGCCCGCACCCTGGACCCCGCCAGCCCCGTGCCCATCTATGCCCAGGTCGCCGCCATCCTGGAGCGCTACATCGACGAGGGCGGGCTGCAGCCGGGGGATCTCTTCCCCACCGAGATGGAACTGATGGAGATCTTCGGGGTCAGCCGGGCCACCGTGCGCCAGGCGGTCGATCGGCTGGTGCAGAAGGGACGGCTCCAGCGCCGGCGGGGCAAGGGCACCTTCGTCCAGGCGCCCAAGGTCACCGGCGAGCTGCCCTTCCTGATGAGCCTCACCGACGAGATGGCTCTCCGGGGCATCCAGGTGCGGGGACAGGTCATCCGGGCCGAATGGGTCCGACCCAGCCCCGAGGTGCGGGCTGAACTCAACCTCGAGGAGGGTGAGATGGTACTGGAACTGGAGCGGGTCCGGTGGGCCGGCGACCTGCCGCTGTTCTACTCCATCTCCTACCTCCCGCGGTGGACCGGGCTGGAGCCCACCGATCCCCTCGACGGCTCGCTGTACCACCTGCTCCGGGTGAAGAGCGGCATCCGACCGGCCACCGGCACCCTCATCATCGAAGCCGGAGCCGCCAACGCGGAGGAGGCGCGCTGGCTGCAGATGAAGCAGGGGCAGCCCGTGCTGCGCAACCGCCGGGTGATCTTTGACCCGGCCGGGCGGGCCATCGAGTACGTCCGGGGGACCTTCCCGGCCGACCGGTATCAGCACCGGCTCACCATCGTCAGCAAGGAAATCTGGGAGCCCGACCGCCGGTGAGATTTCTCTCCGGCTGGCAGAGTCCACACACCACAGGCGTTCCATGAGGAGGTCGCACAGATGCGGAAACGGCGTTGCGCAGGCGGACTGCTCGGCTTCGTGGCGTCCTTGCTGGTCCTGGCCGTGTTGATCGCCGGTTGCGGCCGGCCCTCGCCCGGCGGGCAGCAGGGGACGGGCACCCAGGGGGGTTCCCAGCCCTCCCAGTCCAGCGACCGCACGTACCGGGTCGCGATGATCATCGCCCAGGGGGGCCTGGGCGACCAGTCGTACAACGACCTGGCCTACGCGGGGCTGCAGAAGGCGGCCCGGGACTTCCAGAACGTGGAGGTCCAGACCATCGAGTCCCCGGACGTGGTCAACCAGGGCGAGGCCCTCCTCCGGCAGGCCGCCCAGAGCGGGTACGACCTGGTCCTGACCCTGGAGTACTCCCACTTTGACCCCCTGCCCCGGGTGGCCCGGGACTTCCCGGACACCAAGTTCGCCATCGTCAACGTCGAGGTGAAGGAGCCGAACGTCAACAGCATCCTCTTTGAGGAGCACCAGGGGTCCTTCCTGGCCGGCGCCCTGGCCGCCCTGGTCACCCGGGACACCTCCATCCCCGGCATCAACGACAAGAAGGTCATCGGCGTGATCGGCGGGACCAAGTCCCCGGGCATCGACAAGTTCCTGGTCGGGTACGAGGAAGGGGCCCATTACATCGACCCGGAGGTGCAGGTGATCGCCACCTACTCCAACAACTTCGGCGACCCGACCCTGGGCCGGGAGCTGGCCCTCGCCCAGATGGAGCAAGGGGCGGACATCGTCTACCACGTGGCCGGCGGCACCGGCGCCGGGGTCATCGCGGCCGCCCAGGAGCGGGGCGTCTACGCCATCGGCGTGGACAGCGACCAGGACGGCATGGCCCCCGGCCACGTGCTGACCTCGATGCTGAAGCGGGTGGACGTGGCGGTCTACGACGTGATCAAGCGCCTCGCGGAAGGGACCCTGGAGGCCGGGGCCACCCTGCGGTACGGCCTGGACGTGGGGGCCGTGGGCCTCAGCGAGATGAAGTACACCCGGGACAAGATCCCGGCGGAGTACCTGGCCAAGGTCGAGGAACTGAAGCAGAAGATCATCTCCGGCGAGATTGTGGTCACCGACGTGACCCGGTAGACGCGACCCGGCAGCAGTCGACCCAGCGGCCCGTGGCTCCGGCGGCGGCGCCTGCCGCCGCCGGAGCACCGAGGAGGATGCGCCCATGGCCTACCTGGTGCTCCAGGAGATCAGCAAACGTTTCGGCTCGGTCCAGGCCCTGAGCCGGGTCACCCTGGAGGTCGAGCGCGGCGCCGTCCACGCCATCGTCGGCGAGAATGGCGCCGGCAAGTCGACTTTGATGAAAATCCTCTACGGCCTCGAGCAACCGGACTCCGGCCAGATCCTGCTGGACGGCCGCCGGCTGACCATCGCCTCCCCCCGGGATGCCATGCGGCATGGCATCGGCATGGTTCATCAGAAATTTCAATTGATTCCCTCGTTTACCGTCGTCGAGAACATCGTCCTGGGCGACGAGCCGGCCCGGGCCGGCTGGCTGGACCGGAAGGCGGCCCGGCGCCAGGTCGCCGAGTTGCTCGAACGGTACGGCCTCGAACTGGACCCCGACCGCCCGGTGCGGGACCTGTCCGTGGGCGAGCGGCAGCGGGTCGAGATCGCCAAGCTCCTCTACCGGCAGGCGGAGGTGCTGATCTTCGACGAGGCTACCGCCGCCCTCACCCCGGAGGAAGCGGAAGGGCTCTTCCGGATCCTGGAGCAGTTCGTGGCCGGCGGCAAGACGATCCTTTACATCACCCACAAGTTCTCCGAGGTCTTCCGGCTGGCCCGGCACGTGACGGTGCTCCGCCGGGGGCGGGTGGTCAGTTCCATGCCCGTGGCGGAGGCCACCCCTGAGCGGCTGGCCCGGGACATCGTCGGAGCCGGCGGGCTGCCGGACCTCGGGGGCCCGGCCCCCTCCTCCGCCCCGGGCCTGGGCCCCTCCACCTCCCCAGATCCGGGCCCGGTCATCCTGGACTGCCAGGGCCTCTGGGTGGTGCGGCCCGACGGCGTGCCGGCCCTCCGGGGGGTCGACCTGGCGGTCCGGGGCGGGGAGATCGTCGGCGTGGCCGGGGTGGAGGGCAACGGCCAGGCGGAACTGGCCGCGGCCGTCGTCGGCCTCACCCCGGTGCAGGCCGGCAGCATCCGCCTTGACGGGGTGCCGGTGGACGGCGCCTCGGTAAAGGAAAGGCGCCGCCGGGGCATCGGATGGATCCCGCCGGACCGCTACACCCTGGGCAGCGCCCTGGCCAGTTCCCTCTGGGACAACCTCATCGCCGGCGAGGTGGACCTGCCGCCCTTCAGCGCCTTCGGTGTGCTGCGGATGCAGGCCATCCGCCGCCACGCGCGCCAGCGGATGGAGACCTTCGACGTCCGGGCCCCCGGCCCGGAGGTCCCTGCCGGCAGCCTGTCGGGCGGCAACCTCCAGAAGGTGATCGTCGCCCGGGAGGTCCGGGACGGCCTGCGCCTGCTGGTCGCCTCCAACCCCACCAGCGGCCTGGACATCCGGGCCACGGCCTTCGTCCGGGAACAGCTCCTCCACCTCCGCAACCGGGGGGTGGCGGTGCTCCTCATCTCCACCGACCTGGACGAGGTGCTGCAGCTTTCCGACCGGGTGCTGGTCCTGCACCGGGGCGAGGTGGTCGCCCAATTCCCCAGGGGCGCGGCCACCCGGGAAACCGTGGGCCGGGCCATGGCCGGCAGCCACGAGCCGCTAGCGGAGGTGAGTTCCCGTGGCTGAACCCACCGCTTCTCCCCCGGCCCCGTCGCCCAGCCACTGGCGCACCCAGCTCGCCCTGGCCACCGCCTGGTCCACCGGCGTCACCTTCGCGGGCGCCCTGGCGCTGACGGCCCTGGTGCTGTGGCTCACCGGCCAGCCGGTCTTCGGCACCTTTGCCCTGATGCTCCGGACGGCCCTGGGCAGCAAGGTGGGACTGGCCGACACGCTCCTTCAGGCCACGCCCCTCATCCTCTGCGGGCTGGCCTGCGCGGTCTCCTTCCGGGCCGGCGTCTTCAACGTCGGCGTCGAGGGGGCCCTCTACCTGGGCGCCTTTGCCGCCGCCTGGACGGGCTTCACCTTCGTGGGCCTTGGCCGCCTGCCCCTCATCGCCGCGTGCCTGGTGGCCGCGGCGGTGGTCGGCGCCCTGTGGCTCGCGGTGCCGGCGGCGCTCAAGGCCTACCTGGACGTCGATGAAGTGGTCAGCACCCTGATGCTCAACTACGTGGCCCTGAGCGTGACCAGCTACCTGGTCAACTACCCCTTCCGGGCCCCAGGCCTGGCCAACTCCATGAGCCCGGCGGTGGCCGAGCAGGCCCGCCTGACCCGGCTGCTGCCGCCTTCCCAGCTCAACGCCTCCCTCATCCTCGCCCTGCTCCTCACCCTGGCGGTGGCCTGGATGTTCGGCCGGACCCGGCTGGGGGTGAGCATCCGCACCCTGGGCAACAACCCCCGCTTTGCCCGGGTGATGGGCATACCGGTGCCCCGGCTCATGGTCCTCACCATGCTCCTGAGCGGCGCCATCGGCGGGCTGGCCGGCGGCAGCCAGGTCCTCGGGGTGAACTACCGGTTCATCGACGGCTTCTCCCCCGGCTGGGGCTTTGACGGCATCACCATCACCCTGCTGGCCCGGCACAACCCCTGGGGCATCCTGGTCACCGCCCTGGTCTTCGGGATGCTGCGCAACGGCGGCGGCATGATCCAGGTCTTCTCCAAGGTCCCCATCTCCATCGTCGACATCCTGCAGGCCGCCGTCATCCTGCTGGTGACCGCGCAGGTGGCGGTGCCCAGCCTGAGGAGGGCGACATCGTGAACGACCTCGTCAGTGTGGTCCACGCGGCCCTGCGCATGAGCACCCCCATCGTCTACGCCGCCCTGGGCGGCCTGATCGCCGAAGGCGCCGGGGTGGTGAACATCGGCATCGAGGGGATCATGCTGGCCGGGGCCTTCGTCTGCCTGGTGGCCGCCTGGCTGAGCGGCAGCCTCTGGCTGGCGGCCCTGGCGGCCGGCGCCGCCGGCGCTGTCCTGTCGGTCCTCTTCGCCCTCCTGGCGGTGCGGATGCGGGCCAACCCGGTGGTGGTCGGCCTCGGCCTCAACGGCCTGGTGGCCGGCGGCATCGCCTACATCATGCAGGTCTACTTCAAGGTGCGGGGCGCCTTCGCACCGCCGGGGGTGACGGGCCTGCCCCGGTGGGACCTGGGCCCCCTGGCGAAGGTCCCGTTCCTGGGCCCGGTCCTCAGCGGCCACACCCCCCTGGTCTACCTGGCCGGGGTCACCGCCGTGGCCACCTGGCTGATCCTCTACCGCACCCGGTTCGGCCTCTGGCTGCGGGCCGCGGGGGAAGAGCCCGAGGCCGCCCGGGCCGCGGGGATCCCGGTGCCCCGGGTCCAGACCCTGGCCCTGGTCCTCTGCGGCGTGATCACCGCCATCGGCGGCATCCAGCTCTCCCTCGGGGACCTGACCCGGTTCAACGAGGGGATGACCAGCGGCCGCGGCTTCATCGCACTGGCCGCCTACTACTTCGGTCAGCGGCAGCCCGGCCCCACCGTGGCCGCGGCCGGGCTCTTCGGGTTCTTCCAGGCCCTGCAGATCCGGCTGCAGAGCACCGGTTACCCGCCACAACTGGTCCAGACGCTGCCCTACCTGATTGTGGTCCTCACCCTCAGCCTCATCGCCTGGCGGCGGCTGGCCATCCAGCGGAGGTGGCAGCGTGCAGCCCTTCAGCGGTACCGCACCGATGCTCCTGGTCATTGACATGCAGCGGCAGTTCACCGACCCCACCGCCGGCTCCAACTACTACCCCGAGATCGAGGCGATCAAGGGGCCCATCGCCCGGCTGGTCGCCGCCCTGCGGGCCGAGGCCGCGGCCGCGGGTACGCCCCCGCCCCTCATCTGGGTCTACGACGTCCACGACTCCCCCGCCGACCTGGAATTCCGGAAACTCCCGCCCCATGGCCTCGTGGGGACGCCGGACCCGGAGCCGGACCCGGACCTGCAGCCGGCTCCGGGAGAGCCGGTCCTGCACAAGCGCCGGTTCAGCGCCTTCTTCGGCACCGACCTGGACCTCCGGCTCCGGGCCCGGGGGGTGGACACGGGGGTCCTGGTGGGCAACAAGACCAACGTCTGCGTCCGGGCCCCAGCAACCGACGCCATGGGCAACGGCAACGGGGGGCGGGGGGCCCGGGAGGGGGGCGCATCCAACAG
>QGUP01000372.1 GCA_003242505.1 Bacillota bacterium | reverse complement strand
TTTAAGATACAGGTGATCTGTGGACTTTTCGCCTTTTATTTCTGCGGACGGCTTAGGTTGTTAAAAAGGTCCGGGTCTGTGGGGTCCCGGGCCCCGGACGGGCACCGCGTCCCCCCCGCCCCCGCTCTACCCCGTGGGCGCAGCTCCAGGAGGTCCCCTCCCGGATCTCCACCTCGTGGGTGGGCGGGAACCGCTCCAGGTACTCGCCGTAGTTGGTCAGCCGGGCGAGGCCCAGGGACTCGATCCAGTGGAGGGCGTAGGCCAGGGCCATCTCCCCGTGCCGGTGGTGGTGGCCGTAGCTCTCGCCGTCGGTGGCGATGTGGACCAGCTGCGGGCCGCTCCGGTCCGGCCGGAACCCCCGGGCCAGGCGCTCGGCGAACTGCCGGCCGTCGTGGAGGAGCCCGCCGAAGGCCACCGCCTGGGCGATGGCGCCGTCGTAAAAAAAGAGGGCCAGGGAGCGGCCCGAGGGGAGGCTGACCCGGTACGGGCGGGTGGTGTCGATCCCCTCCCCGACCTCCGCCCAGGCCCGGCTGCCGATGGGCCGGACCCGCCGGGCCTGCCGGGGGGCGAGGATGGTGAACCGCAGGCCCAGTTCGGCGAGGACCTCCAGGGTCGGCAGGTCCACCGCCGCCTCGGGGAGCCACATCCCCTCGGGCATCCGGCCGAACCGGTGCTGGAAGTCCCGGATCCCCCACAGCACCTGGGTCCGCCGGTCCCGGTCCGAGGCCAGGGGCAGGATGATGTGGTTGTAGGCCTGGGCCAGGGCCGAGCCGTGGCCGGAAAAACGGGCCTGGCTCTCCCGGTCCGCGGCGAGGATCGCCCGGTAAACCTCCGGCCGCCGGACCTCGAGCCAGGCCAGCAGGGTCGGCCCGAAATTGAAACTGATGCGGGCGTAGTTGTTGACGATCCCCTCAATCCGCCCCTCGGCATCCAGGATCCGGGCGGCGGCGTTGGGGGCGTAGCACTCCTCGGCAATCCGCTCGTTCCAGTCGTGGAAGGGGGAGGCCGAGTCCTGCACCTCGATGGCGTCCAGCCAGGGGTTCTCCCGGGACGGCTGGTAGAAGTGGCCGTGGATGCAGACAAACCGGTCCATGGCCGCCAGCCTCCTCCCCGATGCCCGGCATTAGCCTGCCACCGGGCGGCCGGCGGAATTCCCCTGGCCGATCAGAGGCTGCCGCTCTTCATCATCCGGTCCAGGACCGCCATCAGTTCGGCGACGGCCTGGTCCCCTTCCCCCCGGCGGATAGCGCCGGCGACGCAGCCCCGGGTGTGGCTCTCGAGGAGGTGCAGGGCCACCCGGTTGAGGGCCGCGCGGACCGCCGCGAGCTGGATCAGGATGTCGACGCAGTACCGGTCCTCCTCCACCATCCGCTGCAGGCCTCGCACCTGCCCCTCGATCTTCCGCAGCCGCTCCAGAAGCTCCGCCTTGTTCCGGAGGGCGGGGCCCGACGGGATCACGGGAATCTCGTCGCCCATCGCATCTGCCTCCCCCCATGGTGCCACCAGGCCTGCACCACCGTCCACCCGCCCCAGATGAGGGAGAGGGCCAGGGCGATGGCCCGGGCGATGGGCTCCATCGCCTCGTCCGGCAGGGTCGGGTGGGTGTGCCAGAGCCAGTAGTCCACCCCGTCCTGGAAGAAGAGCCAGGCCCAGGCCGCCAGGGCGGCGCCGGGGCTCGGCCGGTAATGGTGCAGGAAGAGAAAGCCCTGGACCCACATTCCGGCGTGGGACAAGGTGAGGTGCACATCGTCGAAGGTCCAGCGGCCGGCCGCCAGCGCGTGGAGGGGCAGCACCGTCGCCGTCCACAGGCCGTACTTCATGTTGGAAGCGAAAGCGACAGCCCCCAGCAGGGCCCATCCGCCCCGTAGGGTGGCCGGCCGGCCGGTCTCGGGGTCCGCGGCCGGCACCCGGCCCCCGAGGAGGGCCGCCAGGAACAGGGTGAGGAGAAAGGTGGACCCGGGGCTGTCCGGCACCACTGGCCAGTACCGCACCGGGGTCTCCGCCAGCTGCCAGCGGTACCACCAGAAGCCGTAGAGGGAACCGACGAAGTTGACCGCCAGCAGGGCTGCCCACCAGCCCGGCCGGGTCGCCACCCCCCGGAAGAACCGCCCCATCCGCTGCCTCCTCCCCCGCCGCCGCCCTGGGTGTTATTCCTGCATGTTATCTCTGGGTCGAACCCCTGCGGTCCCGCCTTGTCTCACCGGCCGCCGCCGGCTCCGGCGCCGGGCGGTTGCCCTGCCCCAGCAGCAGGCGCTTTCCCCTCAGGTTTCGAGGCCGGCGCCGGGACATCCTGCCGGTCCGCCGGCCCGCCGGCAGGGTCCGCCGGCTCCCCCTGCTCGGGTTCCGCTTCCCCCGCCGGCAGCATCGCCCCGGCCTGGGCCGCGAGCCGGCGCATCTGTTCGAGGTTCATGGGCCCCGGAAACCGGACCCGGATGATCCCCTCCGCATCGACAAAGTAACTCATCGGGAGGCCGGTGGCCAGGTAGGCCAGGGCCGCCCGGCCGCCGTCGTGGACCACCGGGAAGGTGACCCCCAGCGATCGGGCAAAGGCCGCGAGTTCCTCCGGCGATTCGGTGGGATCCGCCCCGATGGCCACCACCGCGACCTGATCCCCCGCCTCGGCGGCCAGCCGCTCCATGTCCGGCATCTCCTCCCTGCAGGGGGCGCACCAGGTGGCAAAGAAGTTGAGGAGAACCACCTTCCCCCGGAGGTCTGCCCCGGCCAGGGGCTCCCCGGTCAGGACGTTCACCCCCTGCCAGGCCGGCGCCGGCTGGCCCACCTCCGGACGGGGCCGGGGACGCACCGGCGCCGGATCGGAGTTGTGCGCTCCCGGGGCGGAGTCGGCGGACCTGGGGCCAGACCCGGGGAACTCGTCACCGGGCGCCGGGCCTTCCGGTCTCCACAGTCCGCCGCAACCGGCCAGCAAGGCCAGCAGGCCGGCGGCCAGCACGCCCGTGGCCAGCAGGGCCCGCCACCGCCGGACCCGGTCCATGCTGCCCCACCGCCGGACCCACCGCCGGCTACCCCACCGCCTGCCGCCCCGCTGCCGGGCCAGCCGCCATCCGCCGCCCCAGCGCCCGAGGACCCACCCCCTGCCGCCCGGAAG
>QGUP01000371.1 GCA_003242505.1 Bacillota bacterium | reverse complement strand
GCCGCCGCGGCCCGGGTGGTCCCGCCGGCCGCCGACCCCGGGGGTGAGGCCCCGGGGGCCCGGCTGGTGGTCCTGGCCGCGAAGGAGGCGGAGGTGGCGGCGGCCCGGGCCGAGGGCCTCTCCCTGGGTCGGCACCTCCTGTTGTCCGCAGTCCGGGCGGAGCGGCCCGACCTCTCCCTGACGCCGGCGGAGACCCGGCAGCGGCCCGTCGGCGAACTGGTCCAGCTCCTGGCACGGCCCGGCGAGGGGCCGAAAGAGGCGCTGCAGCGGCTGGAGGAGCGGCTGCGGAATCGGGAGAAGGACCGGGAGAAGGACCGGAGCAAGGAGCAGAAGGATCGGGAGGACCGGGAGGGGCGCCGTTCCAAGGGGGGCGGGAACGCCCGGAAGGACGAGCGCCGGACCGGCCGGGACGACCGGGGCGAAGGCTGGCGGTCCCTCGACGCCGGACAGGGCGCCGTCCCCGTCTGGAACCGGGCCCAGGATCGGGATCCCAGGGAGTGGCCGGACGCCCCGGGGCAGGGCCGGGGAGGGCCGGCCGGCAAGGGGGACCCGGACCGGAAAGAGAAGCGGGATTCGGCGCGGGAGGACCGGCGAGACTCGGACCGGGAGGACAAACGGGATCGGGGCCGGGAGGAAGAGAGCCGGCGGTCGCCGGGCGCCCGCCCCGGAGGCCGGGGCCGGGGCGGTGAGCCCGACGCCCCCGGGAAGGGGAGCGGCCGGAACCCCGGCGAGGACCGGGGCGACCGGGACGGCGGCGGGAAGCGGGCCGGCGACCGGGATGCCGGCGGGAACCGGGATGGCAGCCGGGACGGGGGCGAGAACCGGGGTGACGGCCGGGACGCCGGTGGGAAGCGGGAGAACCCCCGGGACCGGAAGGACGGCCCCGGGGACGGCGGCAGGGAGGACCGGGGCCGCCGGGGCGGCCGGGCCTGAGGACCCGCCGCCCCGGCGGAGCCGCGCCTGGCTCGCGTTCCCGCCGCCCTGGCGGAGCCGCGCCTGGCTTGCGGGCCCGCCGCGCCGGCAGCCGCGCCTCGCCACCGGACCTGCCGCCTCCGCACCGCCGGGCCTGCCGCCGGGAGCCGCCGGCAGGAAGTGCGGCCGGCGGCGACGAAGGTAAAAAGGTAACACTGAAAGGATCCGGCAGGAGACCGACCCGAAGACCGAGGCGCAGCGACTGCCGCCACCGGAGGGAAAGAGCCGATGACGCAGCCGGGGAAGGTGTCCGGCTGGGGCCGCAGCCTTGCGGCCTTTTTGATCTGTCTGTGCGCAGTAGCCCTGGCGCCGGGCCGGGTGAGCGGGTCCGAGGGGGCTGCCGAGGCCCCGGCGGCCAGTGAGCCCGCCGAGCCCACGCCGGCTGGCGAGTCCGCCGGGGCCCCGGCGGCTGGCGAGCCTGCCGAGCCCCCGCCTGCCGCGGTGCCCGCCGCCGGGGCCGCCGGCCAGCCGGCCTTCGGCGGGCCCCTGATCCGGGTCGGGGTCGGCCGGGGGGTGCCCGCGGCGACCCTGTCCGTGGAGGGGCCGGCCCAGCTCCTGGGGCCCGACGGGGCCGTCCTGGCAGGGGTTCCCGCCGGGGCGGAGGTGACGGTGGCTCCGGAGGGGGCAGGCCTGCGGGTGACGGTGGGGGGGCTGCCGCCGGTCACCGCCGCCGGGCCCCTGCGGCTGGTGCCCGGCCAGGGCCCCGATGGGGCGGCGCCCCTCATCCGGTACAAGGGGCTGCGGTACCGGGGGGAGATGGAGGTCCGGCGGGCCCCCGCCGGGGGGCTGACGGTGATCAACGTCCTGCCCCTGGAGCAGTACCTCCGGGGGGTGGTGCCCAGGGAGATGCCGGCTTCCTGGCCCCAGGCGGCCCTGGAGGCCCAGGCGGTGGCCGCCCGGACCTACGCCCTGCGGATGATGGCCAGCGGCCGGTTCGCCGCCGAGGGCTTCGACGTCACCGACGACACCTACAGCCAGGTCTACGGGGGCGCCGACGCGGAGCACCCCCGGACCGACGCCGCGGTGGCCGCGACCGCGGGCCAGGTGGTCACCTACCAGGGGCAACTGATCGATGCCGTCTTCCACTCCCATTCCGGCGGCCACACCGAGGACAACGAGGTGGTCTTCACCGGCGGCGTCCCGGTGCCGTATCTTCGGGGAGTGGAGGACTACGACCTGGGGGCGCCCTACTACCGGTGGGAGGTGACCCACACCCCGGAGGAACTGGCGGCCCTGCTCCAGGTCTCGCCGCTCACTGCCGGCGTGGGGGAACCCCTGCGGGTGGAGCCCGCGGGCAAACGAGGCTCCGGGGGCCGATGGAGCCACTGGCGGATCGTCGGGACAAAGGGCGAGGTGACGGTCACCGGGGAACAGCTGCGGCAGCTCCTGGGCCTCCGGTCCGGCCCCCGGGAGGTGGTGGTCTCCCGGAGCGCCGGGAGCAGGGGGCTGACCTACAGCCCTGGCCGCGCGGTGACCGTCCGGGGGGCAGGCGGGTTGACCCGCACCCTCCGGGTGGAGGAGGTTTACGTGATGGGGGCCGGCTCGCCGCCGGCGCCCCGCCCCGCTCCGGCGGGCGGGGTGGCCGTCCAGGGCTCCGGTCCGGTGGCTCCCGCCGGCGACGTGGTGGTGGTCCGGGGCGGCGGCTGGGGCCACGGGGTCGGCCTCTCCCAGTGGGGCGCCCGGGGCCTGGCCGAACAGGGAAAGACTTACACCGAGATCCTCACCCATTTCTACCGCGGCACCCGGGTGGAGCCGTACCAGCCCTGAGGGCGTTCCGGCCGGCGGACGCGGCCCGGCGCCCGCCGGCAAGGCCCCGCCCCCGGGTGCCGGCAGGGAGGGCCGCGGTTGTCGCAGGGAGGTCGGCCGTTGTCCTTGAAGGTATCGGATTTTGACTACGAACTGCCACCGGATCGCATCGCCCAGCATCCCGTCGAGCCCCGGGACAGCTCGCGCCTCCTGGTGCTCGACCGGCGTCGGGACGTGCTGGAGCATCGGATCTTCCGGGACCTCCCCGAGTACCTCCGCCCGGGGGACGCCCTCGTGCTCAACGACACCCGGGTGATGCCCGCCCGGCTCATCGGGGAGCTGTCTCTTATCAACATCTCCGGGCCCACGAACCCGACTAAATATCTGATGCAT
>QGUP01000370.1 GCA_003242505.1 Bacillota bacterium | reverse complement strand
AAACACCTCATACCATATCTAGGTCGGTCTCGGGTGCTCGGGAATGTGTATAAGAGACCGGCCTGAACAAGGAGAGCATCGAGTACGAGAGCACCGGCGACCCCACCCAGCCCCTCCGGGCGGTCATCCGGGTGACGGGCAAGGGCGAGAAGACCCGGATCGTCCCCCTCCACCCGGCGGTCGAGCGGCTGATCCGCCAGTATCTGGAAACCCGGCCCGAGTCCGAAGCGCCGGAGGAGCACCGGCGGGCCCTCTTCTGGAACCGGGACAAGCGGCGGATCACCGCCAACGGCGTCTGGCGGGTGGTGCGGAAGTACGCAGCCGCCGCGGGGCTGACCTACAAGGAAAAGGCCATCTCCCCCCACAAGCTCCGGCACTCCTTTGCCACCATGCTCCTCTCCGAGGGGCAGGTCTCCCTCCGGGAGCTGCAGGAGCTGCTGGGGCACGCCTCCATCAACACCACGATGATCTACACCCACATCTCCGACGCCGGCCGGCGCCGGGCCATCGAGGAGCACCCCCTGGGGGCCCTCATGGAAAACGAAGGGCCCCCGGCGGCCGCAGGGCCGGCGGCGGGACCCGGGGGCGGGCGGCCCGGACGGCCGCAGGGCGGGCCTGGGGAGAAGTGACGGAGCCTCAGGGAGCCGCTCGTGCGCCCCGCCGGAGGGCCCCTTCAGTCCCCCGCAGCCTGCAGGGGCGGCCGGGGCGGCCCCAGGGGGCGGCGGGACAGGAGGTTGAGCCCGTAGCCGGCGAGCAGCACATGGGCCCGGAGGTCCAGGGCCGGCGGGTCGTCCGCGGCCACCGGCACCTCCACCGGCGTCCGGAAGGAGTCCACCGGGCCCGGGAGAGCGTCCCGGCCGTCCAGGACGATGACCGCTCCCTCCCCCAGGACCCGGACCTCGTCCTCCGCCAGGAGCACCGCCGCCCCGGCGTCCACCGCCAGGCCCAGGTACTCCCGGCCCAGGCGGATGCCCAGGGCTGCCAGGAGCTTTCCGGCGCCCCACCGGCTGAGGCTCGGGGCTGCCGGCAGCAGGAGCGGCGGCATCAGCCCAAGGCCTTCTTCCAGTTGCGGACGACCCTCGGGCCCCGGGGCCAGGAACTGGCGCCCGAGGACGATCCCACCTTCGCCAATCCCGCACACCACGCCGCCGGCGGCCAGCACTTCCCGAAGGGCCGCCTGGCAGGAGGAGCCCAGGAGCAGGTCCCTGGCCTCTCCCGGGTCCCCGGCGCAGAGGATGGCCACCCGGGCGCCCCGGAGGCGCTCGGGCCAGCCGGGGTCCTCCGCCTCAGCCCGGGAACGGACCGGGAACTCCCCGGCGACCCGGGCCCCGTACCGCGCGAACTGCCGGAGGGCCGCCGGTGCCATGGCCGCGCCGGCCTCCCCGACCCCGACGGCCGCGACGGGTTCCTGGCGGCCGCCGGCCCGGCGGAGGGCGGCTACAACCGCATCGTCCGGGATGGTTTCGCTGCCGACCCAGAGGATGGCCCCCGCCGGCAGCGCGGCCTGGAGGTCCCTCCGGTCCGGCGCCCCGGTCCTCTGGCCCCGGCGCCGCCGGGGCAGTTGCCGGAGCAGTTCCCCCGGCAGGGCGATGGAACGGATCAGGTGGCTGGAGAGTTCGGACGTCACAGAGCCCAGCCGCTGGAGATTCAGCACCACGGTACCTGCCCCCCTCTCCGCTCCCGTGACGGCAGAAGCCCGAACCACAAGCCCGGGCAACAGTATTCCTTATTATAGCACGCCCCGGGGAAGTTCCCTCCGGGGAGATGGAAAATCATGGCGCCGCTCCCTCAACTTCCCCCTCAGCCCCCGTGGCCCCTGGAGGAGTCTGCCAGGCGCCAGCACCGCCGCCCCTCCGGATAGGCGGGCTCCACCTCTCCCCGGGCGGCGAGGTCCGAAAGGTGGGCGCTCACCGCCGCCCGGTCCAGGTAGTACGAGGGGTCGCTGTCGTAGGCCTTGCCGGCCTGCCGGGCCAGGGCGAGGAGCACCTCCTCCTCGCTCATCGGGCCCCGGGCCAGGGCCGCCCGGATCCGGTCCTGGATCCCGCGGACGTGGGCCCGGTTGGCTGCCAGCACCTCCGGCAGCGGGTCGTGCCCCGGCCGCCGGACGAGATGAGGGCCATGCCCCGGAACCAGATAGGGTTCCCGCCGGGCGGCGATGCGCTCCAGGCTCTCCAGGTAGGCCTGGGGCCGGACCATGAAGAGGAAGGCGTGCTTTTCCAGCACCTCGGGCAGGAAAAGGCTGTCTCCGGCAAAGAGTACCTCCCCCACCGCCACCGCGACCTGGCCCGGGGAGTGGCCGGGGACGGGGACCAGTTCCAGGGTGAGGCCGGCCACGGCGAAGGGGCCCGGCCGCAGCACCCCGGCCACGGGGCAGGGGGCCTGGGGCTGCAGGAACTTGCCCTGGAGGGTCGGCGGGGGATAGGCGCCGTAGAGCAGCGCGCCCCCCAGTTCCGGATGCTCCAGCACCAGGTGCTCCGGGGCGGGGGCGAAGACCGGGCAGCCGAAGCGCCGGTGCAGTTCCGCCGCGCCGCCGATGTGGTCGGCATGGCAGTGGGTGGCCACCACCGCGGCCAGCCGGTACCCCTGCTCCAGGAACGGCCGGAGGGCCTTCCGGGGCGCGGAGGCATCGAGCCCGGCGTCGATCAGCACCAGTTGCCGGTCTGCCCCCACCAGGAGGCCGAAGTTGACACCTCCGCGCCAGTAGTAGATGCCGGGTTCCAGTTCGGTGAGCATGAGACGCCTCCTGTACCCTTGGTCCACACAGGCCGCCGGCGGCTCACTCCCAGGTGACCGCCACCTCGTCCCCGTCCTGGAGTGGCGTGACAAAGTCCGCAGGCCGGCCGTTGACCTCCATCCGGAGCCGGCTCTTCCCCGGAGGCGGCGCGGGGTCCAGGCCGATGCGGGCCAGGAGGTCCGCGAAGATGGGCGGGGAGCCGGGGTCTGCCTCCACCGTCAGGTCGTCCAGGTCCCGGAGGGGCTCCCGGGGGTCGACCGGCGTGCCGCTGCGGCGGATGCGGGGCGGGGGCTGGAGCATCACCACCCGGTCGCCGACCCGGACCCGGACCGGCGGGGGGGGCGCCGGCCGGGCCCGGGGGGCGGCGGCGCCCACCGGGGGGG
>QGUP01000369.1 GCA_003242505.1 Bacillota bacterium | reverse complement strand
AAGCGCGTGGTCGGCGGCCGCGAGACGATGACCTTCAACCTGCTGCCGCTCCGCTACGGCTGGGCCTACGAGCTCTACCGCACGTGGAAGGCGAACCACTGGGACCCCGGGGACGGCCCGAGCCAGCGCCAGGATTCCGACGGCGGCGGCTGTCACCAGCGCCAGCAGCAGGCAGGGCCTCTTGCCCCTCCCCATGGTCACCACCCTTCGGGCCGGCCCTCGGCTGGCAGGGCCGCGGGCCAGCCGCCTGTCTTCAGCGGGCTCATCCGCGGGCTCTCCGGCGGGCCAGCCACCTGTCCCACACGGTTCGGAACCCGCCACTATAAGGATAGCATGAATACGCATACTCCTTCTTTTTCGATTCGTTTACAATTGGCGACGGTAAGGGTTCCCACCGCCTCTGTGCCGGTCGGTCATTTGTGGTAACATAAGCCTGGCAGGACTTATGGGATGAGGTGAGGGAGAAGATGGCCAGAGTGGGGTTCCTGGGACTGGGCCGGATGGGCAAGCCCATGGCCCGCAACCTCCTCAAGGCGGGACACCGGCTGACGGTCTGGAACCGCAGCCCGGGCCCGGCCGAGGAACTGGCGGCCGAGGGCGCCGTGCGGGCCCAGAGCCCCGCGGAGGTCGCCGCGGCCAGCGAGGTGGTGATCTCCTGCCTCAGCACCCCGGACGTGGTGGAGCAGATACTCCTCCAGGCCCTGGAAGGGGCCCAGCCCGGCACCTTGTTCATCGACTGCTCCACCATCGGGGTGAGTGACGCCCGGCGGCTGGCGGAGCACTGCGCCCGCCGGGGGGTGGAGTTCGTCGACGCCCCGGTCAGCGGCGGCCCCTGGGGCGCTGAGGCGGGCACCCTGACCCTGATGTGCGGCGGCAGCCCCGAGGCCCTGGACCGGGCCGAGCCGATCCTCCGGGCCTTCGGCAGCCGGATCTACAAGCTCGGGCCGGTGGGCAGCGGTCAGGTGGCCAAGCTCTGCAACAACCTTCTGGTGGCCATCCACACCGCGGCGGCCGCAGAGGCCTTTGTCCTGGGCACCAAGGCCGGCCTTGACCCCCAGGTGCTCTACGACATCATCACCAACGCCACCGGCGATTCCGCCCAGATCCGGCGGAACATGCCCAAGTTCACCTTCCCCGGCGATTTCCGCCCAGCCTTCAGCGTCGAGCACCTCACGAAGGATGTGGGCCTCGCGCGGCAGCTCGCCAGGGAACAGGGCGTCCGGCTACTCCTCGGCGCGGTGGCCGAGCAGGTCTGCCTCGAGGCGATGGCCGCAGGCTACGGCCAGGCGGACATCGCGGCCCTGATCCGGCCCCTCGAGGCCAGTGCCGGGGTCGAGGTTCGGGTCGCCGCCGAGAGGACCGGTGGCGGGGGATGATCCGGGAGACCCTGGTGCGGCCGGAGCGGCCCCTCCAGGCGGTCATGGTGCCGGAAAAGCTCCGGGAACTGCGGCTGGCAGACTTCTCGGTGCCGGCCCCCAGCCCGGAGGGATGGCTGGAGAACATGCGGACCCTGGCCCGCTTCCAGGAGATGTTGACCCCCGGGTGGCACCAGGAGCAGCAGGCCAGGTCCGTCGTCCTGGCCGCGCCCCGGCGGATCTGGCTGGAGATCCTTCTGGTCAACCTTCTCCGGGCCATCCAGGCCGATTTCCGCCGGGCAAGCCAGGGCCTTGCCCCAAGCCTGGCGGCCGCAGACACCGGCGAGCCCCGGATTGCCCTCTACCTGCCCGCCGGAGCCATCGCCCTCCTCCTGGGGGATGGGCACCTGTACATTCAGGAGAAGCGGCTGCAGGCCAAACTGACCGAGGCCGCGGCCCTGCTGATCCCGGACGTGCACCTGCTGCCGCCGGCGGTCCATTCGCCCCTGGCCAAGGTGCTGCTCCAGCGCCACGCCAACCGCCGCCCCTGGTTTGTCACCTGGGAGGGACCCATGGAGGGGCCGCTCTTTGAACTGCTTGCCCGCCACGCCACGGTGCTGCGGTTCGTTGCTTGACTGTAGCCATCGGGTCCCGGTGCTGCGGTTCGTTGCGTGACGGCAGTCCTCCGGTCACGGCGCTGCGGTTCGTTCTGTGACTGCAGCCCTCCGGTCACGGCGCTGCGGTGCGTTTCCTGGCCGCAGCCATCGGGCCTGGCGCCCCCTGGCGGCGATGACAGGGCCCTGGGCACGCCATTTAGGCGTGCCCAGGGCCCTTTCTCTGCGCCCGTTCGGCTCGGAGGATCCCACCGGTGGGAAACCTTCCGGAGCAGGCGTAGAAAGACAATATATCGAATAGATTGTCTAGAGATACCCTTGGGAGGGAGGGTCCATGTCCGACATCCACCGCCAGCCCCGGGGGGTCAGACCCCACTCCGGGGACCGGGACGGCGCCGCCGGCGCCGGCGAGGACCACGGCCACGGGCATCACGGCCACAGCCACGGCTGGGACCATCCCCGGCTCCGGGCCAAATCCCACCTGCAGGTCCACGCCCCCCTGGCCACCCGGCCGACGACCTTCTGGGGGAAGGTGAAGCAGTTCTTCTGGGGGTTCCTCTTCTACGAGTGGTACCACGAACTGCAGCACGAGCGGGCCAAGTACAACGACATCATGAACCTGATCCTCTTCGGGGAACTCCTCGGCATCCCCCTCATGAACTCCTCCATCGGCCTGCGGCTCCTGCCCTACGCCCTCCCGGACCTGCCGGCCTGGAAGCACCGGCAGCTGGAGGAGCACCTGCCGGAGGAGGACGCGCCCCACATCCACTGACCGGCCCACGAGGAGGAGAGACCGGCCGTGCACCCGTCGCCTCTCCAGACCGCCGTCCTCGGCCTGGCTTTTGCCCTGCTCGTCTGGTACTTCTTCGGGTCCTACCTGAACCGGCGCCGGGCCAACCACCTGGCCCGGGCCATCGCCGCCGCGGCGCCGACCCTGGGCAAGGGCGCCACCATCCGCCCCCTCGGCACCGGCGGCAGCGGTTTTCAGGTGCAGATTCAGGAGCCAGTGCCGGAACTGCGGAGCGCCACCCTCCTCTGCCTCCTGGAAGCCCGGGACTTCCCCCTGGCCTGGGCCTATACCCGGCTCTTTACCAAACCTTACCCGCCCACGAAAGCGGAAGTGAAAAAGTAACGGTGCTGGCGTACACA
>QGUP01000368.1 GCA_003242505.1 Bacillota bacterium | reverse complement strand
CCCTTGATGGGCAGGATCACCGACACCCCGGCGGGGGCCGGCCCCGGGGGACAGCGCCTCCGGGACCGGAGGAGCCAGAGGGCATAGGCCGTCTGGACCGCCATCAGCGCCAGGGCGGCCGCGGCCAGGTTCAGCACCGCCGCGCCCCCCGGACCGTAGCCCCGGAGCCGCCACCGCACCCAGGCCCAGTAGGGGAGTAGGGCCAGGGCCTCCCGGACCGTGTAGTAGGGTTCGCTGAGCCACCGGTTGGGCACCGCCACCGGCACCGGCTCCAGCCCCAGGTCCCGGGCCATCAGGAGGCTCCGATAAAGGTGAAAGCCGTGGCTGACCACCGCCACCCGCCGGATCCCCCGGGCCGCCAGGAGGGGCCGGCTGCCCGCGAGGTTCCCGGCGGTATCGCGGGAACTTTCCTCTAACAGGATCGCGGACCGGGGGACCCCCCGCTCTTCCAGGTACCGGGCCCCCACCGCGGCCTCGGTGGGGGCGCCGGGGTGGCCGGAGCCGCCGGTAACAACGATCCACTGCACGCTGCCGGCCCGCCACAGGGCAACGGCCCCTTCGAGCCGATCCGCCAGGGCCGGGCTCGGCCGGTCCCCCCAGGCCGCGGCGCCAGGGACCAGGGCGGCCTCCGCGATGGGCCCGGCGACCTCCTCAGGTGCGGGGGCCCGGCGGGCCGTCCACACCACCGCCGGCACCGCATAGCCAAACCACAACAAGGCCGCCAGAGCCGCCAGGGCTGCGCCAGCCTTTGCCCGCACGCACCGCATCACCTGGCCACCGGCGCCTTACTCCAGGCGCACCAGGCCGGTCCGGATGGCGAACTTGGTCAGTTCCACCGCGTCGTGCAGGTCGAGCTTCTCCATGATGTTGGCCCGGTGCGCCTGTACCGTCTTGATGCTGATGAAAAGCTTCTGCGCGATCTCCTGGTTGGTCAGCCCCTGGGCGATCAGGGTGAGGACCTCCCGCTCCCGCTCGGTCAGCGGCGCCAGGTCCGGGTGCTCCGCCTGGGCAGGGGGACCGCCGGCAGCCTTCTCCCCCGCCGGCGCCGCCGGCCCCCGCCCGAGGCTCTCCATCACCCGCTTGGCCACCTCCGGGTGGAGGATGGTGTGCCCCTGGACCGCCGCCCGGAGGGCGGAGACCAGTTCCGAGGCGGCCGCCCGCTTGAGGACATAGCCGGAAGCCCCCGCCTTGAGGATGGGCAGGATATACTCCTCGCTGTCGTGCATGGAGAGGATCAGGATCGGCAGGTCCGGGTGCTCGGCCCGGATGGCCCGGGTGGCCTCGATGCCGTTCATCCGGGGCATCGCCACGTCCATCAGCACCACGTCCGGCCGGAGGAGCCGGACCTTCTCCACCGCCTCCTGGCCGTCCGCGGCCTCCCCGACCACCTCGATGTCCCCCGCCTGGCTCAGGAGCGAACGGATGCCCTCCCGGAGAATGGCGTGGTCATCGACCAGAAGCACCCGAATCTTCCGTTCTGCTTCCATGGAACGGCACCTCCAACTCCACCACCGTGCCCCGACCCGGAGCCGACTCGATCCGCAGATCTGCCCCCGCCAGCGCCGCCCGCTCCCGCATTCCCACCAGCCCCAGCCCCCGGCCCCGGGGATCCTGGCGCAGGGCCTCCTGGAGGACAAAGCCCTTGCCGTTGTCCTCCACCCGGGCCAGGATCTTCCCCGGCTCCGCCCAGAGCCGGACCTTCGCGCAGGTGGCCTGGCTGTGCTTGCGGACGTTGGTCAGGGCCTCCTGAATGATCCGAAAGAGGGAGACCTCCACGTCCTCCGGCAGCCGGAGCGCCTCCAGTTCGGGGTCCACCTGGAGCTCCGTCTGCAGCCCGGCCTCCGCCACCCGGTTCCGGAGATACCAGCGGATGGCGGGCACCAGCCCCAGGTCGTCCAGGATGGAGGGCCGCAGGTCGTAGGTGAGCCGCCGGATCTCTTCCAGGGTCTGGAGGGTGTACTGCCGGATCGACCGCACCCGCTCCGCCAGGGACTCCTGCCCGGCGAGGCCTTGCTCCATCATCTCCAGGCTGATGACGATGCTGGTGAGGGCCTGGCTGGTCTCGTCGTGGAGCTCCCGGGCGATGCGCTTCCGCTCCTCCTCCAGGGCCCGGAGAATCTGGGAAGCGACTTGCTGCCGGTAGGCGTTGAGTTGATCCAGCATCAGGTTAAAGGTCTCCGTCAGCCGGTGCACATCCGGGTCCCCCGGGATGACGGGGCAGCGGGCGGTGAAATCCCCGGCCCGGACGGCCTCCATGACCTGCTGGAGCCGGAAGAGAGGTCCGAAGGCGATCCGGAGCATGAAAAAGTTGATGCCGAGGCTGCACACGAGCCCCAGGGCAACGAAGATCAGGACATCCTGGCTCGCCAGGCCAAAGTGGGCGATGGCGTAGCCTCCGAGGGCACCCACCACAACAAGAAAGCCATTTGCCCCAAGGACCTTGAGAAAGAGTGGGGTCCGGTTGTGCAGTGCGATAATCCAGCGCATGGTTCACCCCCGGGATCCAGATCCAATTGTACCTTGCGGATCGTACGTTGCTCCACTTTGGCGAGGAATCTGCGGCCGGCCCCCCGCTCATGCCAGAACCGTGGGGAACCCGGGCACGGGGACCGGCAGGGAGCCCGGGCGGGGGCGATTCGCACTCTTGAAGAGACGATTCGCATTCCGCGGTGCGTTCCCCTGCCGCCGCCAGGGGAGATGCCGGCCACGGGCGGCCACGGACCGCCGGCCGGACCCGCCGGGGCCCCGTACCCGGGTGCCCCGGACCCCCGGAAGGATTGGACGAAAGGAAATAGCAGAAGAAAAAAGCAGGCCGACCAGCAAGGAGACAAGAAGAAAGAAGGCCCGGAGCAGATGCAGGGAACCGGAAGGAGGCTTTCGGTCAGCATGGTGCTGTACCTGACCGAGCAGGACGTCGACAGCCTGCTCACCCTCGATGACGCCATCGCGGCGGTGGAGAGCGCCCTCAGGGAGCACGGCGAGGGGAAGGCCATGAACCGGCCCCGGCAGCGGGTGCTGGCGGGGAACACCATGCTCCACGTCCTGCCCGCCGCGGTCCTCAGCGCCGGTCGGCTGGGGCTCAAGGCGTACACCACCGGGCCGGGAGGCGCCCGGTTCTGGAT
>QGUP01000367.1 GCA_003242505.1 Bacillota bacterium | reverse complement strand
GCCCCCGGTGCCGGGGACGAGTGGCCGATGGTGGGCCGGACCCCGGGCCGGTCGGGCCACAGCCCCCTCCACCCCCTGGGGCCGCCCCAGCCGGGCTGGCGGTTTGCCCCGGCGGAACCGGTGGGGTGCTTGCCGTCCCCGCCGGTCATCCGGTACGACCGGGTCTACGCCGGCCTGGGGGACGGGCGGTACTACGCCCTGGACCGGCAGCGGGGACGGGCCCTCTGGCAGTTCCCCGGACTCACGGTCCCGGTGGAGGGGGCCCGACTGGCGGCCCCCGCGGTTCTTGACGGGCTGGTCTACCTCAGCAGCCCCGAGGGATGGATGGCCGCCCTGGACGCCCAGCGGGGCACCCTGGTCTGGCGGACGGACCTGGGGGGCGAGGTGACCGCGGCCGGGGTGGCCGGGGGCCTTCTCTGCGCCGGCTGCGGACCGGGGCAGGTGGCCGCGCTGGAGCCGAAGACCGGCGTTCGGGTCTGGTGCCGGGACCTGGGGGCGCCCCTGGTGGGGCCGCCGGCGGCGGGGGACGGCCGGGTCTTCGCCGCGACCCGGGACGGGGCGCTCTGGGCCCTGGCCGCGGAGACCGGAGCGCCCCTCTGGCAGGCCCGGGACCCGGGGCCGCCCCAGCCGCCGGTTTACGGGGAACTGGTGGTGCTGGTGGGGGGCCGTGCCTACGACCCCTGCACCGGCGACCGGGTGTGGGAGGTGCCGGAGGAGGCGGCGCCGGCGGTCTGGGAGGAGAGCCTCGTCTACCCCGGCGCCACGGTGGACCTCTACACCGGCACCTACACCGGGCGATGGGGCGACCCGGGGGCGGAAGGGCCGCTGGCAGATGGCGCGGCGGCCGAGGAACCGGTGGCAGACAGCCCGGCAGCGGCCGGACCGGTGGCAGAAGGCCCGGCACCGGCCGGACTGGTGGCAGAAGGCCCGGCAAGGGACGGGGCGGAGGAGCCGGAGGCCCCGGGGCGCTGGGTGGCGGTGGCGGGACGGCTGGCCCTGACCGTCACCGGCGCCGGGGCCCTCCGGGCCTGGCGGCTGGACCGGGGCGAGGAGTGCTGGCGGCTGGAGCCGGAAGCCCCCGTCTGCCAGCCGCCCGCGGTAGCCCCTGGCCTCCTGGCCCTCACCCTGGCCACCGGCGAACTGGTTGCCTACCGGCTCCGGACCGAGCCGCGGGCCCGGCGGAACTGACCGGCCCCGGGGGATGCCCCGGGGCCGGCCCGCGCCCGGCTCGTATAGCCCTGCTTCCTGGCAGGTCAGACTAGGGGGTGCAGGGATCTCCGGAGCAGGGAGGAGTTGGTGCCAGTGGGTGGGGGCAGGCGGCGGGTCCGGTGGCGGCTGCCCGCGGCCCTCGGCCTTCTCGTGGTCGTCGGCATCCTGGCCTCCGGCTGGCCCGGACGCCCGGAGGCGGAAGGGGCGGGCCGGTGGCAGGCGGACAACCTGAACCTGCTGGCCCAGGTGGTCTGCGGTGAGGCCCGGGGCGAGCCCTACGAGGGGAAGGTGGCGGTGGCCGCGGTGATCCTGAACCGGGTGGACGACCGGCGCTTCCCCAACACCGTCGCCGGGGTGGTCTACCAGCCCCTGGCCTTTGAGTCCGTGGCCAACGGCGAGATCTACCGGGGGACCACCCAGGAGTGCTTCCGGGCCGCCCGGGACGCCCTGAACGGATGGGACCCCAGCTACGGCGCGGTCTTCTTCTTCGCCCCGGACAAGACGAAAAACAAGTACATCTGGTCCCGGCCCCAGGTCCGGCAGATCGGCAAGCACATCTTCGCCCGGTGACCCGAGGCCCGGCGACCCGAGGCAGGAGGGAACCCGTGGCAGGAGGGAATGGCGTGCGGAACTGGCCCATCGCGGTGCTGGCCCTGGCCCTGGTGGGCTCCCTGGCCTGGGGATACACCCAGCACCGGCAGCGGACGCAGCTGGCCCTCAGGGCTGAGAACACCTACCAGCAGGCCTTCCACCGGCTGCAGCAGTCGATGGCCAGCATCGAGGAGCAGCTTGCGGTCAGCCTGGCCACCGGCTCGGCCCGGCTGCTGGCCCGGCAGATGAGCGACCTGAAGGTCTTCACCAGCGGCGCGGTGGAGGACCTGGCGGGGCTGCCCCTGCTGAACGTGAAGCTGGAGCAGACCCATCAGTTCCTCAACCGGCTGTTTGACACCGCGGACCGGCTGGATCTCCAGGCCGAGCGAGGCGAGGCCGCCACCCCGGAGGACCGGCAGGCCCTCCAGGAGCTTTACCAGCAGGCCAGGGCCCTGAACGGCGAGCTGAACAAGCTGGCGACGGTGGTGGCCGGCGGGCGGATCCGCTGGGCGGACACGGAGCGGGCCACCATGCTCACCGCGGACGGCGACGGCCGCACGCCGATCCTCGACGGCTTCTCCGCCATCGAGCGGGGGCTGCAGCCTCCCCCCGGGGAGGAATCGGCCAACGCCCCGGCGACGCCGCCCAGCGACCGGCCGGTTTCGGACCTCGGGCCCCGGATCCCGCCCGAGGAGGCGGTCCGGATCGCGGTCCGGTTCCTGGACCTGCCCCCGACCACCCAGCCGCAGCCGCCGACCCTGGTCCCGGGGGCGGTGCCGGTCTACCTGGTGAGCTACACCAAGACCAGCGGCGTGCCGGTGACCGTCGCGGTCACCCAGGAGGGGGGCCACGTGCTGGAGGTGCTGGACGGCCGGGAGGTGAAGGAGGTCGCCCTGGACCGGAAGGCGGTGCTGGACCGGGCCCGGCAGTTCCTGGCCAAGAACGGCTTTGACCAGGTGGTCGAGGTAGACTACGACGAGTACGGCGACGCGGGCGGGGTGGCGGTGGCGGTCTTCGTCCCGGTGGAGGACGGCCTGCCCATCTTCCACCAGCGGCTGAAGGTCCGGGTCGCCCGGGACAACGGCGAGATCCTCGGCTACGACGCCCGGGAGCACTGGCTCAGGCGCCGGCCCCGGTCGCCGGGCGAGCCGGCCCTCACCGAGGCGGAGGTCCGGTCCCGGCTCGCTCCGGGCCTGACAGTGGAGGAGATTCGGCTCGGGGTGACGGAGACGGATCGGGACGGGGAGGCCCTGGCTTACCGGGTGCTGGCCCGGGGGCCGGCGGACCGGTACGAGATTTACGTCGACGCCCGGACCGGCGCGGCG
>QGUP01000366.1 GCA_003242505.1 Bacillota bacterium | reverse complement strand
CAGGGCATGAGCGTGGTCTGCCCGGGCTGCGGCACCCTGGTGGGGGTCGTGGCGGAGGAGGACTGAGGACGGGTACCGGGGCGGAGGCTGCTCCCGGGGCCTCCGCCGCCTTTTTGGCGGGGGCCCCCGGGGGCTTGCGGCCGGCGGGGAAAAACGGTATAAGTAAGAGCAGGACAATTTCATCCTGCATTACGAATCCCGTGACCGCTGGGGGAGTCGCGAGCCCTTCGGGGCAGGGCGGCTGAGAACCGGGGCCAACCCCGGGACCCCTGAACCTGATCCGGGTCATGCCGGCGTAGGGAAGCGGCGAGCGGAGAACACCTTCCGAGGGACTGAAGGGAGACCCGCACCGCGGCCCGGCCGCGGTGCGTTTTTCGCTACCCGCCTGCGGCCTGTGGCGTGCCCCTCGGCCGCCGGTTGCCTCCGGGCCCGTGCCGACCCCCGTGGCGGCCACCTGGGAACAGAAGGAGGTCGGTTCCATGGCGCTCCGCCTCAACACCCGGGCCGTCGTCGAGTCCGGCGTCGCCCTGGCCCTGGCGTACGTGCTCTCGGAGATCAAGGTCTACCAGATGCCCCAGGGCGGCGACGTGACCGCCGGGGGCATGCTTCCCATCATCTTCATCGCCCTGCGCCACGGCACCGCGGCCGGCGTGCTGGCCGGGGTGGGTCTTGGCCTGCTGAAGCAATTCCTCGGCGGCTATGTGGTCCATCTGATTCAGGCGATCCTGGATTACCCCCTGGCCTTCGGCCTGCTGGGCCTGGCGGGCCTCACCCCCCACCAGCCGTGGCTGGGTACCTTCATCGGGATGTTTGGCCGCTTCGTCTCCCACGTGATCTCCGGCGTCGTATTCTTCAAGGAGTACGCGGGCGACCAGAACCCCTGGGTCTACTCCATCATCTACAACAGCACTTACATGCTGCCTGAACTCATCGTGGGCATGGTGCTCCTCACCCTGCTCTTCCGCCATCCGGCGATGCGGAGCCTCGCCCAGCGGCAGCGGGAGGCCTGAGCCCGGCAGAGCGCCCCGGTTCGGTGGGACGTCCCCCGGACCGGGGCGCTGCGCGTCTTTGGTTCTGGTCTTTGGTTCCGGCGGACTCGCCCCGCCAGGATTCGCCCCGCCAGGATTCGCCCCGCCCCTGCCCTTTCCCCGGCCAGGAGGCATAACCTGTCCCCTGCCGCGTACCCATGTGAATGCGGACAGGGGGTGAGGCGGTGGCGGACTGGCTGCGCTACCTGGCGGCGGGGCTCCGGGAGCCGGTGGGGACCGCGGCGGGGCTCCTCCTTCCCGGCCCCGAGGAGGTCCGGCTCCGGGCTGGGCGGCCGGTGGAGCTCATCGGCCCGGGCCGGTCCGGCTTTGTCACCCCCGCCGGGGAGCTGACGGAGGACCCCGGCCGGGCGCTCCGGGCGACCCCCGCCGATGTGGCCACCACCTTTCAACTGGTCTGCCAGGGGTCGGTCTACGCCTGGGAGGAGGAGCTCCGGGGCGGCTTTATCACCCTGCCTGGCGGCCACCGGGTGGGGGTGGCCGGTCGGGCGGTGGTGGAAGGGGGGCGGCTCCGGACCGTGCGGCCGGTGGCCAGCCTCAGCCTCCGCATCGCCCGGGCGCTTCCCGGCGCCGCCCGGGGGCTCCTGCCCCACCTGGTGGCCGGCGGCCGGCTCCTCTCCACCCTCCTGATCTCCCCGCCCCAGGCGGGGAAGACCACCCTCCTCCGGGACCTGGTCCGGCTCGCCTCCACCGGGGACCCCGCCGCCGGGCTCAGGCCCCAGAAGGTGGCGGTGGTGGACGAGCGGTCGGAGATCGGCGGCTGTGCCGGCGGGGTGCCGACCCTGGATCTCGGCCCCCGGACCGACGTCCTGGACGGCTGCCCCAAGGCGGAGGGGATGCTCCTGGTGATCCGGGCCCTCTCCCCGGAGGTGGTGGCGGTGGATGAGCTTGGCCGGGACGAGGACGCGGGGGCGGTGCTGGAGGGGCTCCTGGCCGGGGTGGCGGTCCTGGCCACTGCCCACGCCGGCTCCCTCGACGAGGCCCGGCGGCGCCCCTCCCTCCGGCGGCTGCTGGCCCAGGGTGCCTTCGCCCGTGCGGTGCTCCTCAGCCGCCGGCTCG
Organism: Bacillota bacterium; assembly: GCA_003242505.1. Lineage (GTDB taxonomy): Bacteria > Bacillota > Sulfobacillia > Symbiobacteriales > ZC4RG38 > ZC4RG38. The sequence goes on along the minus strand of QGUP01000366.1, from coordinate 1,030 downwards.
GCCCGGGCACCGTGGAGCAAGTCTGGCGGCTGCCCGAGGGGGAGCCCCTGCTCCGGGGGACCCTGGCCCCCGGGGGCCGGGGCGGCAGCCGGCAGGAGGGGTGGGCATGTGGGCCAAGGTGATCGGGGCCCTGCTGGTCACCGGCGCGGGGGCCGGGGTGGGGTGGCAGCTGGCCCAGCCCCTCTCCCGGCGGCCGGAGGAACTCCGGCAGATCCAGGCGGGCCTCAGCCTCCTGGAGACGGAGATCGGCTACGGGGCGGTGCCCCTGCCCGAGGCCCTGGGCCGGGCCGCGACCGCCGGCGGGGCTGCCCGGCGGCTCTTCGGCGGCGCTGCGGCGGCCTGCGACCGGGCGGAGACCCCGGCGGCGGCCCTGCAGATGGCCCTCGGGGCCTTCTGGGCCGGGTCCGCCCTGGCTCCCCCGGACCGGGAGGCTCTGGCCGGGCTGGCCGCGGTGCTGGGGGCCTCGGACCGGCAGGACCAGCTCCGGCACCTGCGGCTCTGCCGGGAGCGGCTCCGGGCGGCGGAGGCCGCCGCGGAGGCGGACCGCTTGCGGTACGAGCGGCTCTACCGGCAGCTGGGGCTGCTGGGCGGGCTGGCGGCGGCGATCTTGCTGCTGTGAGGGGGCTGACTGCCGCCGGGAGGCTGCCCGGAGGGTCCGAGGATCCCGGGGGCTCGATGGGGCGAGGGGGGAGGCGGGCCGGTGGACGTCTCGGTCATCATGCGGATCGGGGCGGTGGGCATCCTGGTGGCCGCCCTGGTGGTGGTGCTGAAGCAGGCCGGCCGGGAAGAGCACGGTCTGATGGTCACCATCGCCGGGGTGGTGGTGGTGCTCCTGATGGTGATGTCCATGGTCGCCCGGTTCTTTGAGACGATGAAGACCATCTTCTTTCTCTACTAGCGGGAGGGACCGCGGTGGAGATCCTCCAGGGGGTGGGGCTGGGGCTGTTGGCGGGGGGCACCCTCCTGGGCCTCGGCAAGAAGGGGCCCTGTCTTTTATACCAATTTCCAGGCCAACGAACCCTCACTAAAT
>QGUP01000365.1 GCA_003242505.1 Bacillota bacterium | reverse complement strand
TTGCCGATTCTTGTGTTATTATTTTTTTTTTTTCCAAGCAGAAGAGGGCATCCGAGTCCATCCTGTGTCTCGTGGGCTGGGAGTTGTGTAAAAGAGCCGGGCGGGCGGGGGCCGGGGGGGTGGTGGTGGGGCTCTCCGGGGGCATCGACTCGGCGGTGGTGGCGGGCCTCGGGGCGAGGGCCCTGGGGCCGGAGCGGGTGCTGGGGCTCATCCTGCCCTGCCACTCGGATCCGGTGGACGCCGAGTACGCCCGGATGGTGGCGGAGGCCTTTGGCATCCCGTGTGAGACTGTGGACCTGACCCCGGCCTACGACGCCCTGGCGGCCCGGCTGACCCGGGCGGGGGAGGGGACCGAGGTCCGGAAGCTGGCCCTGGCCAACCTCAAGCCCCGGCTGCGGATGGCCACCCTCTATTTCTATGCCCAGCTCCACGGCTATCTGGTCGCCGGCACCAGCAACCGGAGCGAGCTGTACGTGGGGTACTTCACCAAGTGGGGCGACAGCGGCGCCGACCTCCTGCCCATCGGCGGCCTGGTGAAGGAGCAGGTGCGGGCGGTGGCCCGGGAGTTGGGCGTCCCCCAGCCCATCATCGACCGGGTGCCCACGGCTGGCCTCTGGCCGGGCCAGACCGACGAGGGGCAGATGGGGGTCACCTATCGGGACCTCGATCAGCACATCCTGGGCGGCCCGGTGGACCCGGGGGTGGCGGAGCGGATCGAGGCGATGCACCGGGCCAGCGCCCACAAGCGGCGGCTGCCGCCCATCGGCCCCACCCCGTGACGGCGGGTCGGGCCGACCCATCGCCTTGGGGGCGGCCGCCCCCTATCCGTCACTCCACCGGGACGCCTGCCCCCTACCCCTCCCTCCGGGGACGGCTGCCCCTGCCAGGCCGGCCCGGGCCGTTCCGTTGCTGCCCCCGGGGGCGGTGTGGTACAATGCTGCAGCAGCCCAGCGGCCATCCGGGTCGCCGGGCACTCTTGTGCACTTTTCCCTGTTTCAGGTGATATCCCCATTTCCGGGAGGTTCCCCATATGGCCGGACACAGCAAATGGGCTCAGATCAAGCGCACCAAGGCAAAGGTGGATGCCGAGCGCGGCCGGCTCTTCTCCCGGCTGGCCAAGGACATCATGACCGCGGCCCGGAGCGGGGGACCGAACCCCGAGGCCAACCTGCGGCTGAAGGTGGCCATTGAGCGGGCCCGGGCTGCCAACATGCCCAACGAGAACATTCAGCGAGCCATTCTCAAGGGGTCCGGCCAGTTGCCCGGCGCCAAGTACGAAGCGGTGGTCTATGAGGGTTACGGCCCCGGCGGCGTCGCCATCATGATGGAGGCCCTGACGGACAACCGGAACCGGACGGCGGCCGACATCCGGGCCATCTTCAACAAGTGCGGCGGCAGCCTGGGGGAGAGCGGCTCGGTCAGCTGGATGTTCCAGAAGAAGGGGATCGTCACCGTCAGCCGGGCGGAGAACAACATCTCCGAGGACGACCTCCTGGCCATCGTCCTCGAGGCCGGGGCGGAGGACATGCAGACCAGCGACGAGTTCTTCGAGATCAGCACCGCCCCCGAGGACCTGGACAGTGTCCTCCAGGCCCTGGAGGCCAGGGGCGTGAAGGTGGAAGAGGGCAAGGTCGCGCTGATTCCCTCCACCACCGTGGAGGTGACCGGCGAGACGGCCCAGAAGGTCCTCCGGCTGATCGAGATGCTCGAGGAGAACGACGACGTCCAGAACGTCTACGCCAACTTCGAGATTCCGGACAGCGAACTGGCGGCCCTGGAGCGGTGACCATGTCCCTTCTGACCATTCCCCGTCCCCTCTACCAGCGGCTCCTGGACCACTGCCGGGAGGAGTGGCCCCGAGAGGCCGTGGGGGTGCTCCTGGGCCGGGACGGCCGGGTGGAGCGGGGGTACGCCCTGCCCAACGTCCACCCGGACCCGGAGCGGCACTTCGCCCTGGACCCGGTGGACCAGGAGGAGGCCCTGCGGCCGGTGGCTGCCGGCCAGTGCGAGTTCCTGGCCCTTTACCACTCCCATCCCCGGACCGTGGCGGTCCCCTCGCCCCGGGACCTGGCCGGCGCGGCCGGCGCGGGGTACCTGCTCATCATCTCCCTGGCCCAGGAGCCTCCGGACGTCCGGGCCTACCGGATCGACCGGGGGCAGCCCCTCCCGGTGCCCCACCGGAAGGGAGACGGGATGGCCTGGGAATGGATTGACCTGCGGTAGGCCGCCTGTCCGCCGTCCGGCCATCCCCTGGTCACGCCGCCATCCGGCCGACCCCTGGTGTGGCCCTCATCCGGCCATCCCCTGGCCTCGCCGCCCAGCCCGCCGCCCCGGGACGTGACCATACCGTCCAGCCCTCCCCGGCCCCGGCACCCGCCGGGGCTGCTTGACATAACCTGAACTACGGGGCGCTTGGGCCCCGATTTCCGTGGCGAGGTTGGCGAGGGCTGTGGTGGCCAAACTGCTGGCGATTCCCGGCAACCTGTACGACCGGGTGCTGGCCCAGTGCCAGGAGGACTGGCCCAGGGAGGCCTGCGGGATCATGACCGGGCAAGGGGGGGTGGTCCGGCGGGTCTACGCCCTCCCCAACGTCCACCCCAACCCGGTCAGCCGCTACCAGATCGACCCGGCGGACCAGCACCGGGCGATGAGCGGGGTGCTGGCCGGCCACGAGGAACTGGTGGCCATCTACCACTCCCATCCCTCCACCCCGGCGTACCCGTCCCAGACGGACATCGCGATGGCCAACTACCCCCAGGCGATCTACCTCATCGTCTCCCTGGCCCGGGAGGTGCCGGAGGTGGCGGCTTTCCGCATCGTCCAGGGCCACGTCACCCCGGTGCCGGTCCGCCGGGTGGGGACCCTCATCGGCGAGTGGGTGGACCTGCGGTAGGCCGGCCGGCTCCGGCCCCGGCGCCGCCGGCGGGACCGGATGCCGATGCATGGAAGATGCCCGGAAAGGGAAGACTTCCCTGCAGACGGCCGGGCCGGCCGTAGGCCGGCCCGGGGGCCGGAGAGCCGGGAGGGAAGGCGCCGTGGGCAGGGGAGGCAGGGGCGAGGCCGGGAGGGGGGGCCCGGCGGGGCGGTGGTGGCGGGGGGCCCTCGCGGGGGCCGCGGCAGTGGGGCTGGGGGTGG
>QGUP01000364.1 GCA_003242505.1 Bacillota bacterium | reverse complement strand
TTAGTTTGCGGGCGACCCTCTGATGTTTCCCCCTCTCTTTCGGCGGGAGGGTTAGATGTGTATAAGAGACCCCCCCCCCCCCGGGGCCGGTGTGGTTGAGGCCGTAGGCCCACCAGCTGCGGGGCCAGGTGCCGCCCAGAATCGACGGGGAGGTGTAGCCGATCCGGGCCCGGCCGTCGGGCCAGAAGCCGATGGCCGCCCGGTCCGCCCCCCGGTGGAGCACCCGGCCGCCCTGGATGATGGTGCCGTAGGGGTCCCGGGGAGGCTGCGGGGTGTAGGCGTTCAGATAGGTGCCGTTGATCGCCGCCAGGGCCCCCACCCGCCGGGCCATGGCCATGGGGTCCTCCACCTGGCCGATGCCCCCGGCGGCCGTCACCACCTGGGGCCGGAGGCCCGGGTTGCGGAGGTTGACCCGGACGACGTTGACGGTCACCTGCGCGCCACCGACATTGTACTGGTACTGCTCCCGCCAGAGGGCGGTCCGCTCCGCCGGGTCCAGCAACCGGAGGACCACCGCCGCGCCCTGGGCCCGGGTGAGGGGATCCCCGGGGCCGAAGCGGCCGTCCGGATACCCCCCGAGGTAGCCGTGGGCCACCGCGGTGGTGATCACCCGGGCCTCCGGGTCCCGGGTGATGTCCGTCAGCAGCCGGTTGACCCCCCGGCCGCTCCGGGCCTCAGCCTCCAGCCCCATGGCCCGCACCACCAGCCGGGCCACCTCCCGCCGGGTAATCGGCCCGTCGAGGGCGATCCCGTTCGGGTAGTCCTCCGGCCGGAGGATCCCCCGGCCCAGGAGCCGGCTCACCACCGGCGCCGCCCAGTGCCCCGCCGGCACCCCGGCCAGGGAGGCTGTCCCGGCGCCCGCCCCGGTCCCCGGGGCCGCCGGGCCGCCTGCCGCCTCCGGCAGTTTCTCCAGAGCCCGGTCCAGAAGAGCCAGGAACTCGGCCCGGGTCAGGGGGGCGTCCGGGTAGAACCGCCCGTCCGGCCGCCCGTGGACCAGGCCCTCCGCCGCCAGCCTGCGCACCGGTCCCTCGGCCCAGTGGCCGGAGAGGTCCGGCAGCGCCGTCGCCGCGACCGGCCGGGGCAGCCCGGCGAGGGCGACCGCCATCGCCGCCAGCGCCGCCGCCACCGCCCAGCCGCGGCCACGCCTTCTACCAACCATCTGTCGCCACCTCGCACCCCTTCCTCGCCGTGCCCTGCCGGGCACGGCCAGGTGAATGCAATAGCAACTAGGTAGAATTCGGTGGCAGCACCTGCTGATTCCTGCCGCGGGGTGGTGCAGGTGAGCCGGGTCGATCCGGGTGGCAGTTTGCGGTACACTAGAACTTGTCCCGTTGTTTGATCGGACGCGGCCCGGGCCGCGGCGAGAGGGGTGCCAGTCTTGGCAAGGAACGACGTCTTCCTCCGGGCCTGCCGGCGGGAGCCGGTCCCGTACACGCCGGTCTGGTTCATGCGCCAGGCCGGCCGCTACCAGCCCGAGTACCGGGCGATCCGGGAGAAGTACAGCCTTCTCGAGATCTGCCGGCAGCCAGAGCTGGCCGCGACGGTCACCCTGCTGCCGGTGCGACAGCTGGGGGTCGACGCGGCCATTCTCTTTTCCGATATCATGATCCCCCTGGGCGGCGTGGGGGTGGAGTTTGAGATCCGGGAGTCGGTGGGGCCGATGGTCCACCAGCCCATCCGAACCCTGGCCCAGGTGGAGGCTCTCCGGCCCCTGGAGCCGGAGGAGAGCCTCCCCTACGTGCTGGAGGCCATCCGCATCCTCCGCCGGGAACTGGAGGTGCCCCTCATCGGCTTCGCCGGCGCCCCCTTCACCCTGGCCAGCTACCTGGTGGAGGGGCGGCCCTCCCGGAATTTCGTCCACACCAAGGCAATGATGTACCGGGCGCCGGAGGTCTGGCGGGCCCTGATGAACCGGCTGACGGAGATGGTGGTCACCTACGCCCGGGCCCAGGTCCAGGCCGGCGCCGAGGCGATCCAGATCTTCGACAGCTGGGTGGGGGCCCTGGCCCCCGAGGATTACCGCACCTACGTGCTGCCGCACATGCAGCGGCTCTTCGCCGGCCTCCGGGACCTGGGGGTGCCGGTGATCCACTTCGGCGTCGGCACCGGATCCCTGCTGGAACTGATGCGGGAGGCCGGGGGCGACGTCATCGGGGTCGACTGGCGGGTGCCCCTGGACCAGGCCTGGGAGCGGGTCGGCCACGACCGGGCGGTGCAGGGGAACCTGGACCCCGCCCTGCTCCTCGCCCCGCCCGAGGTGCTGGCGGAGCGCACCCGGGGGATCCTCCGGCAGGCCGGCGGCCGGCCGGGGCACATCTTCAACCTCGGCCACGGGGTGTTGCCGGAGACGCCGCCGGACGCCCTCCGCCGGGTGGTGGAGATCGTCCACAGCGAGACCGCGGCGGGCTGACCGGCCCGCCACGGCTCAGTCTAATTCCGAGGTGAGCAGCGACCAGCGAACGCGCCCGGGCCGGGACCCGGCCGGGGCGCGGGTGGCCCCGCATCGGAGCGGGAGGATCGTAGAAGGGGGCTAGCGATCGTGTCCGAGACCCTTGGCGTCCTCATCCTGTCCTACGGCTCCCCGGAGCGGCCCGAGGACGTGGAGCCGTACTACACCCACATCCTCGGCGGCCGGAAGCCCCGGCCGGAACTCCTCCAGGAGCTGCAGGAGCGGTATGCCGCGATACCCCACCGGCCCTCCCTGGCCCGGCTGACCGAGTCCCTGGCCCGGAAGGTCGAGGCGGAACTCCAGAAGGCCGTCAGGCGGCCGCTCCGGGCCTACGTGGGGATGAAGCACTGGCATCCCTTCATCGCCGACACCGTCGCCCGGATGGGGGCCGACGGCATCGCCCGGGCGGTAGCCATCGTCCTGAGCCCGCAGTACTCCACGGTCCACACCGGCTCCTACTTTGACGCCGTCCGGGAGGCCAATCAGAAGCTTTCCCGGCCCATCGACTTCGCCTTTGTCCCCACGTGGCATCTCCACCCCCGGTTCCAGGAGGCCCTGGCCCGGCGGGTCCAGGCGGCCCTGGACCGGTTTCCGCCCGAGGAGCGGCCGGCGGGGCCGGGGGTCTTCACCGCCCCAAACCCCCCCGCCCGCGTCCTCGACCCGGGCGGTCCCTACCCCCGTCTCTTATTCA
>QGUP01000363.1 GCA_003242505.1 Bacillota bacterium | reverse complement strand
GGACCGCGGTGAACGTCAGCGGCAGCATGGTCGCCGGGCTCCTGACCAGCCGGATCCTCGGGCGACTGAACACGGAGGCCTACCTGGGTGCGGGGACCGGGGGTGCTGGGGCGAGCGCGGAGGTGTGACCTGCGCCACCGCCCCGGGCGGGAAGCCCGGAGGGTTACAAGAAGGCGAGGAGCAAGAGGCCCTCGGAACCGACGAAGCGCTGCTTCGTGGGGTTCCGAGGGCTTTTTCACCTGATGGCGGGAGTGGATGGCAAACCCCCCGGCGCACGCCCGGCTGCGCAGCTATGCCGGTCCGGTGTTCATGCTGGTCGGCGAGGACGACAACACCACGCCGCCACGGGAGGCGTAACTGTTACTCCGGAGTGTGGGACATCCGGCCGGGGCACAACCCTTGCGGAGGGGCCGCCTACGGTCGACCACTCGACTGCAAACTGTCAGGAATCTGTAAGGTGTCTGTCAGCCGCAGGTCAGGTTCGGCCGCTAGATTCGAGATTGGGTGGTCCGGGCACTGTCGGTTTCCCGACCGGCCCACCCGGGCCATGCACCGGTCGAACAGGAGACTCTCGCACGAGGGGAGAGGATGCCGTGTTCCGGTTGCGCCGTGCCCGCGGCTGGCAGATACTCCTTGCCCCGCTACTGGCCCTGGCGGTTGGCCTCATGGCGCCCACCGGGCCGACCCTGGCTGCCAGGGAGGGAGTGGGCACGGAGGACACCGGCGGGCCTGAACCCACCGCCCAAACCTCCCGGCCTGGGGCGGAGAGCCAGTCGCCCACCGAGGTAATCATCATCGGCACCATGCATTCGGGCCAGCTCGTGGCGGAATCGATGTCGCCAGCCCGGATCCGGGCGCTCCTCAACCGTATCGACCCGGCCGCCGTCGGGATTGAGACCGTGCCCGAGTGGTACGAGCGGGGGATCTTCTTCGAGATCGCGTACGAGTCTTACGGGGTGGCCGTTCCGTGGGCCCGGGAGAAAGGGCGGGACATCTGGCCCATCGACTGGCAGTGGCCCGCCGACTGGCAGGGCATGCGAGAGGCCCTGGACTGGCCGAGGACAGAGGTCATGGAACCGAACTTCCTCCCGTTCCTTCCCGACCTGTACGCCTCCCGGCCGGAGGAGTTCCCGGACCTGCTCTTTGCCGATAGCCCCGTCTTCACCGCCGGAGCCTGGGGGTATTACAGCCTGCCCCGGTTCTCGCCGCAGTCCGATGCCCTCCGCCGGTACATGACCTGGCGCAACCTCCACATGGCCCGGCGGATTGCCGACATGGCCCGGGCTTACCCCGGGGGCCGGGTCGTGGTGCTGGTGGGAGCCCTCCACAAGCCGGACCTGGATACTTTCCTCGCCACGGTGCCCGGCATCGTCGTCCGCCAGGCATCGGAGTGGGGGACTCCCAGCGCGGAGGAGGTGGCGGCGGAGGTGCGCCGGCCCGACCTCCTGGCCATCCTCTGGTTCAACCTGGCGGGCAAGCGGGCGGATCTGCACCCCGACAAGGTGGACCTGGTGCGCATGGATGAACTCTTGCGCCGGCTGGAGGGGGAGACCCCGGAGGACCCGGAGGTGCGGTTCCTGCGGGCCCGGTGGCTGATGATGGCCGGGCGGGCGGAAGAGGGAGTGGCCGCCCTGCGGGACCTGGCCTGGGGCAGCCCGTGGCCCGATCGGCCGTTTACGTACCCCAACCGCTCCCTGGCGGAGTCGCACCACGCCTACCTCCAGGAGTATGGGCCGCCCGCCTATGCCCAGCGGGAGCTGGGGCTGGGGGGCGTGCTGTCGCCCATCAGCAACCTGACGGTGCGCCAGCGGGTCCTTTATGAGTTGGCCCGTCAGCAGGTGGAACCTCAGGCGGCGGTTCGGGCCAGGGAGGAGCTGCTCACCGCCGCCGGGCTCAACGGGACCCAGCGGGAGGAGATGGAACGGCTGTTGGGACCAATCCGGTGACCGGTCCCTAATGACTTACCACCCCTCCTGGGCCCCCCATCTCCAGCCCAAACTCCTGGCGCAACCCCTGCCATCCCTGGTCGGTAATCCGGACAGCCCGGCTCCCTTCCAACCGCTGCATCCACCCCAGGGCGAGGAACCGCTGAAGCAGCGCGGCACCGAGGGCTCCGGCCAGGTGATGACGGCGTTCGCTCCAGTCCAGGCACGGGGCGGCGAACTTCCGGCGCTGCCGCCTCAGGACCTCCACGTCGGTACCGAACGCCAGGAGCCAACGGGCGCCCGCGCCGGTGACGTCATACCCGTGCTCGGCGGGGACCAGGATCCCGCGCCTTACCAGGGCCTCGGCCAGGGCCACTCCCACCCGCCCCGCCAGGTGGTCGTAGCAGATGCGGGCCAGGCACAAGGCCTTCCGGGCCTCCGATTCCCGCAGGCTGCGGATGGGGCGGGGCGGAGCGATCACCGCCAGGGCCTCCAGGGCCCGGGCAACCGGCTCTCCGGCCAGGCGGTAGTACCGATGGCGCCCCGACCTCTCGACCACCAACAGCCCGGCTTCCAGCAACTTCATCAGGTGTTCGCTCGTCTGGTGGTAGCGGTGACCGATCCGCGGTCCGGCCGAAGCCATCGAAGACCATCCGCAAAATTTCGCGAAACGATAATGGTGCCTTAACGGGCCTGCCTTATCATCCGGGGTGAAGCTGGACGCCAGCCTGAAGGGAGACGGGAGCTAAGATGGCACCACGTCCTTTGGCCTGGGTTGCGAAAGATCGACGCCGGCCAGGGCTGCGTGGCGCCAAGCGACGAGACCATCCGCAGCGGCACCTACCCCCTCGCCCGGCCGGTCTACATCTACCCCACCCGGAAGGCGCTGGAGCGGCCGGAGGTCAAGGCCTTCGTCGAATTCTACCTGAAGAACGCCCCTGAGCTAGTCCCTGAGGTAGGCTACACCCCCCTGCTCCAGGAGATGTACGAGGAGAGTCTGCAGAAGATCCAGTAACCGCGGGAGCGGCCCCGGGGGTAAGCAGCCCCCGGGGCCCTTGCCATTGGTTCGCGGCAGTCACCCGGCGCCCGGCCTGACCAGGTTCGCGCTACTGGGACATCATGGTGTGGATAATGGTCATCCTGGGGGGCGCCACGGTGATCCGGACTTGCCGGAACGCCTCGTTCCAGCGGGGCTCCAGGTCGGGCCAGTACCCCGGTAACCGG
>QGUP01000018.1 GCA_003242505.1 Bacillota bacterium | reverse complement strand
GCAAGGCCAGCTGAGGGCCGGGACGCTCCAAGTTCGCAAGTGGGGTTTCGGTTCAGGGCGGAGTACAAGAGCGGATGCGAACATACTTTCGGGGTTCGAGGTTCCCCAAAACTACTTGACAGCGTCCCGGCCTCCCTCCGGCCGTTGACGATGGGGCTATGGGGGTGCTACAATTGTCCCGCCCCCGATGCCTGTCGGTCGGGTGGGACCTGTGGGCATCCGCGGGAGAAGGCGATGATTGCGGGCGGTTAGCTCAGCGGGAGAGCACCTGCCTTACAAGCAGGGGGCCAGTGGTTCGAGTCCACTACCGCCCACCAGGCTCTACAAGCAGGTTTGCTGGAATCGGTGGCTGTCAGGAAAACCGGGTCTGTCAGGAACGTGTCAGGAACGGCCATCGTGCCCGCGACAAAGGGCCGGAAGGTTACCTCCCGGCCCAGGTCTTTGGGTCCGCTCTACTCTCCATGTGCCGCCAGGAACTCGTCGATGGCCCTGGCGGCCTCTTTCTTTTTCTGCTCCAGGACGTGGGCGTAGACCTGCAGCGTGACCGTGACCGAGGCATGTCCCAGAACGCGGGACACCACGTGCACGGGTACGCCCTGGTCCAGCATCAGCGTCGCGGCGGTATGGCGGAGATCGTGGAAGCGGATCCGGGGCAGGCCGGCCTTTTCGAGAACGGCCCGGAAATCACGTTTGGTCACGTTCCAGTGGCTCAGGGGCGTGCCAAGCGTTGTTGTAAAAACCAGTTCCGGGTGAGCCCAGGCCGGCCCCACCCGCATGCGCTCCTCTGCCTGTTCCCGGCGCCACCGGCGGAGGGCCTGGATGCAGGCGGCAGGAAGTTCAAAGGTGCGCCGCGACGCCTTCGTCTTGGGACTGTTGAACCTGAAGGAAGAACCGACCCGCTCGAGGATTTGCGCGACGGTGATAGTGCCCTTGTCGAGGTCCACGTCCTGCCACCGGAGGCCCAGGAGTTCGCCCAACCTCATCCCGGTCAGTACGGCCAGGGTAAACAGGGCGTGGAGGCGGGATTCCCGGGCAGCATCGAGGAATCGCTTAACCTGCTCGGGCGTGAGGGCGGTGAACTCCTTCTGCTCGGAGCGAGGTTTCTTTACGGCCGCCACGGGATTCTTCGGGATTAGCTGCCAGTCAACGGCTTGCTGAAGGGCCCGGCGCAGACAGGCGTGGACGATCTGAGTAGACCGTGGGCTCAAGCCGTCGGACATGAGCTTGTGGTAGAAGGCTGCCACCATTTGCGGCGTGAGCTTCGCCAGTGGCACCTTCCCTAGCCCGGGCCCGATGTAATATCGCAGCATCTCCCGGTATAGGTTCACCGTCGAGGGTTTTACCTCGTGAACCAGAGTGGTGGAGATCCAGTGCTCCATGAACTCCTGAACGGTCTGCTCCGAAGGCTTGGCCACGAGGTTCCCTTGTCTTAGTTCGGCCAGCTTCTGAACTCTCCATGCGCTCACCTCGGCCTTTCGCTCATGGGCGAACCGGATGACCTGCTTCTTGCCAGTCGTCGGGTCGCGGCCGACGATGATCTCACACACCCACTTCCGGTCGCGCTTGCGGAAAAATACGGTACCCTCACCGTTGGCAGCCTTTCGCTTCGCCATGCAGGAACCCTCCAAACGGATGGCGAACATATGTTTGCGTCCGGGTGGTGAATGGTGTGTATTGTTGCCATGGAGACCACACGCAACAATCAGGCAAATTGCGAACGCCTTTAGGGGAGTATTGGACAATCCCTCGTCCATTCCCTCCGTGAAGCCGCAGAGAAAAATTTTTGGCACCCAGTGAGGAGGAAACATATTGCGTTGACGAAGAGAAAGCGGTACGATAGATGTAACTTCACTCGGTGACAGCGGGGCGTGGTCTCATGTACACCAGTGATAGCGAACTGACATCCCTGACTGAGGCAGCAGGGGCCCGGGACTGGGCCCGCGTGCTGGAGATTGGGGAGGAACTGGTGCGCAGCGGACTGGACCCGCATGAGGCTCCCGACGTGTACCTCCTGATGTGCAACGCGGTGGAGTACATGCAGCGCTGGACAAAACTGGCCTTTTACGCTGCCCAAGGTGTTCAGGCTTGCGAGACTGCCGGTATTCGGGACAAGCGGCTGGTCCTTCTCCTGTGGGGGTTAGGGCGGGGAAACATCGTGCTTGGCCGCTACCGGGAGGCGGCGAGGGCCTACGAGAAGGCCATAGAGGTAGCACAGAAACTGGAGGCCGATGACCTCTATTGGGTGTCGCGCCGGTCCCGGGCAGTCTGTCTGGAGCGCCTTGGGGGCTCCTACAGGCTAGAGGCAGAGCGTGAGTACCGGTCCGTTTTCTCCCAGGCCGCCAACGGGCGGGTGCGGATGGCTGCTGCAGCGAATCTGTCGTGGCTGCTCTATACCTCCGGAGACACTGACGCGGCGTATGACGTGGCTGTAACCGCTGCCCTTGCGTTGTCCCCGGAAGCCAAGATTGGAGCTCCGTGGGCCGCGTTGCTGAGGAACCTCGCCTTCCTTGAGATTCTTCGCGGCCGCGCAGACTTGGCCGATCCCATGATCGAGGACGCCTTCGTGGCTGCTCCTGGTCATAGTTGTGCACTCAGGGCCACCCTGGCAGCAGTCAAGGCACTCGCCGAACATCGAATGGGCCGGCCCGATGAGTCTCAGAGGTGGATGGCAACTGCCTGGGATCTCCTCGACTCCGAGCCAGACCTTACGGCTAGGGAAATGGTATTCATGATCGAATCTATGGTGGAGGGGGGTAAGTAACGTGCGGAAGGGCATTCTGGCTGCCGTGCTGGCCCTGGCGGTAGCCGCCGCGGTTGCCGGTCTGGCATTCACTCCTGCCTACGCGTGCAGCGGCGCCTCTACCACCACCGACTGCTCCCAGTCCATCGAGACCGGAAAGTAGGCGTACAGCTCACATCAATAAGGGGGAGGCTACGACGCCTCCCCCTTTACAATTAGCTCCACAAACCCTTTGAGGAGCCTCGGAGAGACTTGGTGTCTCATGGCGGCGTGAACTGCCTCCAGGTACTCCTGGGCGTCTTCGTGTTCGACGATGGTGTTGACCAGATCTGGATTGGGTGCCAGCCGCCCTCTCACCCACCAGCGAATCGACAGTCCGGTCTGCTCTTCGAGGTGTTTCAACAGCTCCCCCTCTGGTTCCATGCCTCCCAAGATGGCCTGGACCGTATCGACTGGTAGGTCAAGGGCTTGGGCTACCTTGTCCATGGTGTCCCATCTCTGGTCTCGTTGCATCAGTTCCACGACAAATGCAAATCGTCTTGCCGCGGACGGCCCTTTGAGGGACTGGAGTTGCTCCGGCTCCACGGTGTGCATGGCTTGGCGCAGATACTCGTGGAGCTCGAGCCTTTCGTCCAGTTCACTGGGCAGCAGACCGACAGCAGCGGCGATGCGTTCGAGGACCTGGCGACTTGGATTCTCCCTGCGGCCCGGCCCCCGCATCAGTAGCTTGTAAATGTATGAAACGGACAGGCCGGCCCTTTTGGCCAAGTCCTCCCGCGTCATGCCCAACTCCCGCAGCCTGGCATCTAGCGTCTCCCGATTCATCGGCCGATTCCTCCGTTCCTCCCTGTCAACCCAAAGTGTATCGTCATGTATTCACTGGGTCAAGACTCGTCTCTTCACCAGTGAAGGAGGGTGTTGACATCGCCTTCACCAAGTGATAGCATTAGTGCCAGAAGCGGTCACTTGGTGAAGGCGAGGTGAGGCAATGGACGCCGTACAACTGGAGCACGTCCGCCGCCTGCTGGCGGCCGCTGTGAAGCGCCGGCTGCTCCGCACCGTCGCCGAACGAACGGGCATCAGCTACAGCTACCTCCTGAAACTGTCCTGCGGCGCCAAGCCCTTGGAACGAGTCGGTGACGTATACCTCCGGGCCCTGGTGGACGGTCTGGAGTCCGTACTGGAACGCCAGGACGGTGACGCAGCGTGAGCGTGCGGCTTGAGGATCTCCCGGATGTCCTGACCCCCAAGGAGCTACAAATGGTGCTCCGGTGCGGCAAGAACCAGGTCTACGCCCTCCTACACTCCGGAGAGATTCCCAGCATCCGGACCAGCCCCCACAGGTTCAAGATTCCCAAGGCCGCCGTGCAGCAGTACCTGATGCGGGCGGCCGGGCGGTAGGGGCCCGAAAGGAGGAAGACGGTGGACAACCTCCCGAGCTTGATGGAGTTCAGCTTCGAGGGCCGGCCGGTGCGGACGGTGACCATCGACGGCGAGCCCTGGTTCATCGCCAAGGACGTTTGTGAGGTGTTGGGGCTCGCTGGAGATCCCGGCCAGCACCTGCGTCGGCTGGACGATGACGAAAAGGGTCTGATTCCAGTTCAGACCCCCGGCGGAATCCAGCGGATGGCGGCGGTCAACGAACCTGGCCTCTACGCCCTCATCCTGGGCAGCCGGAAGAGCAGCGAAGAGGTCCGCCGGTTCAAGCGGTGGGTAACCCACGAGGTCCTGCCAACGCTCCGCCGGACCGGCACCTACAGCATCCAGCCCTTGACTCCCACCGAGGCCCTGCTACGGGCGGTGCAGATTCTGGCGGAGCAGGAGCGGCAGATCCGGGCCCTGCAGGCCGCCCAGGCCCAGCAACAGGAGATGCTGACCATCCTGGGCCACCGGATCGACAGCCTGGACACCGCCAACATCGAGGGCGACCTGCGGCAACGGTTCGAGCGGATGGTCAAGCGGTACGCCTGGGCCAAGGGCATCAGCTACCAGGCAGCGTGGCGGGAATTCGACCAGGCCTACAACACGGCCTTCCGCACGAACCTGACCCTGCTCCGGCAGAACTACGCCGAGCGGCACGGCCTGGACGAGATCAGCAGGCCGGAGTACCTGGAGCGGACCGGAAAGCTGGAGGACGCCATCCGCATCGCCGACAAGATGCTGGCCCAGGTGAACCGGGCCCGGGCCCAGAGTGCCGGTTAGGGAGGTACCACCGGTGGTTAAGTACGCAGAACCTTACCGTCCCCGGCCGGAGGTGGCCCGGCCCCGGCGGAAGCGCCAGCTCCACCGGCGCCTGGCGGCGTTCCTCCTCAAGGCCATCCTGGTCGGCGGCCCCATCTGGTTCACCTACGCGATGGCCAGGGTAGAGCAGATGCGGATGATGCGGGCCGCCCTGGAGGCGCTCGGCTGGTGAAGCGGCAGGACCCGCTCCAGCGCCGAAAGCCGCTGAAACGAAAGACCCCACTCCGGCCCCGGAGCCGGAGTGATGCAGCCAGGAGGCGGAGGGAGGCGCTGGCGGAGGCGGTGGAGGCGGCCCGGGAGTACTGGGGCGGCGAGGTCTGCCTGGTCACCGGCCGGGCCCCGGCTGAGTGGCACCACGCCTACCCTCGCAGCCCCCATCCGCAGTGGCGGGCCAAGTGGTGGAACCTGGTGCCCCTCTCCCGGCGGTGGCACCGGCTGGCCCAGAAGGCGACGCACTGGCTCCACTGGGCCTGCCGGGAGATCGCCGACGAGGTGCGGGCCCATTCCGATGGGCGAAGGCCGCCGGTGACCCGGGACGAGGCCCGGGAGATCATCCGGCGGCACCGAGAGGCGGCTGAGAAACCGCACGCCAGCCCGATGGGGCGGGCGGACTGACGGAGGTGGCCACGGGATGCCGGAACGGAGAGGCAAGGTCTATCGCGGGATCCGAGCCCGCGGCAAGTGCGAGGTGTTGGTGCAGAGCGGGTCCAGGACCTACACCCTGCGGCACAGGGTGCTGCACTCCCCTACCGGATTTGAGTGGGGGTACGGCGGCAGCGGGCCGGCTGACCTGGCGCTGGCCATCCTCGCCGACGTGACAGGCAGCGTCGCCTACGCCAAGGCCATGTACCAGCTGTTCAAGTGGGACGTCATCGCCAGCTTGCCCTACGAGGGGTGGGTCCTCACGGAGCAGGAGGTCAGGACCTGGGTGGACCAGCACCCAGGGACCTACGTACCAGCAGGAGCGGCCGGCTGAGTCCGGCCCCGGGGGTGGACGGTGCACCACCATCGGGGCCGGGCCCAGGTGGTCCGGAGCGGGTAGCGTCCCCCGGATCAGCCCAGGACAGTGGGAGCCACGGGGGAGTACCCTGGCCGGTCGCCAGAGAGGCGGCCGTAAAACGCTGGAGCCGGCGGCCAGGGGATAGCGAGAGCGGCGGCGAGGGTCAGGGTCCCATGAAGTCCAAGGGCCGGTTGGCCCGGCGGTATGGCGAGACCGCACCGGACGGAGGGCGCTGCGTCACCCCCTCGTCGCTGGGAGATCCGTCGATGAGGGCCGGATCCGTGGGTGGCCCCTCGGGCGGGGGCGCACTACGGGCGAGGTAAGCCCCGGTTGGGGTAGGTCCCCCGCCGGGCGCCTGAGACGGGGAGCCGCAGTCGCCGCAGAGATGCGGCGGCGAGTCCCGCTCGACGAGGATGGCAACTACTGCCCGGGAAACAGCCCGGGCGTTGACCGGCCCCCCGACGGGGGGCCACACACCCGCCGCAGGTGCTCCGGAGAGCACGCCGGAGGGCATGGCCGGAGGTGCTCGGGTTCGACTCCCGGGGCGGCGGATCCCCTGGCACAGAGGCCCCCGGCCGGGGGCCCACACCCCGCCGAAGGCCGGAACGGGCCGGAGGCGGGACCATGAGGAGGTGCCACGGTGCTGCTGCTATTGCTACTGATCTGGCTGCCCGTGGCGAGAGCCGAAAGCTCCCCGATGGCCCAGGTCGGGGAGGCCGGGACAGGGCCCGCCCCTCCCGGGACTACCCCCTGTTCCCGGTGCCGTGGATGGCATCCAGGCTTCGCCCCGGGCTGACCCCCGGAAGGGGGTCACGGAGACACACTGGCGACCGCGGCCCGCCGGGAGACCGGCCGCCAGCAAGAGGCCGCGGGCGGTTCCGGCCCGCAGGCTCCGCCCTGATTGACCGCACTCCGGGCGCCTGGACTATTCCCGCTGTCTGGGCCGGCGGACGGGTCCAGGACCCGGCAGGGCGGGGCAGCCGGAGTTTTGCACGGGCCCCGGTAAGGGGCCCACATACCCCACCCGAGGGCGGAACGGCCGGAGGGTGGGCAGGCAGCCTCGTTCCTCCCTGCTCCGGCACTGCGGCAAGGGCGGCGCCGGCATCCCCGGCCAGGATGCACTTGCGGCGCCGCCCCGGCCGGGCCGGAGGCGGGGAGGGGCAAGACGAACAGCGCAGGGAGGAGAGAGCATGGCAACCGAGTTCACCCAGGTGGTCCCCAGCGACCTCATCGAGGTGATCGAGGTCGGGCTGGAGGCGGCGGGTGAGGAGCGGGCGGAGGTCCTGCGCTACCTCGGCGGCCTCGCCGAACTGCTGGAGAAGCCCTGGCGGTGCCAGGAGGCGGCCAGGGCGATCCGGGAGTACATCCGCCGGCACGCGCCGGAGGCCGGACTGTGCCCCGGCTGCGGGGCGGAACTGGAGGCGGTGGAGTACGTGGAGCGGCACCCGGCCCCGTTCGGGTTTGGGACGGTGCCGGAGGTGCGCGAGGAGCGGTACTGCCCGTACTGCGAGGCGCACGAGTTGGAGGCCGCCCGGCAGGTGGCGGTCCGGCGGGCGGGGTAGGGGGTGACCAGGGATGACGCCGACTCAACAGGCCGCCCGGCTGGCAACGCTGGCCGCAACGATCCGCAGCCTGCTCCGGCAGATGGAGGAACTCCGCGAGTACATCGTCAGCATTGAGGCCGACAGGCTGGATGGCACCGGATCCCAGTTCACTGCCCGCGTGCACTACTATGGCGACCCGGTGGCGCTCCATGAGGTGGTGGGGGGCGGGCCGGTCAAGGTGATTTCGGCCGGCATCTTGGACACTCCCTACCTCTGGGAGTTTGACGCCCTGGGGGTCCGCTGGTTTGGCTACTGCGGCTGGCGGGTCGCCGAACGTCTCGACCGGCTAAACGAAAGGACCTCCGCCGTCGGAACGGCGGAGGCCAGGTGACGGACGACGCAGCGGCAGTTTGGCGCCCGTCGCCACCATCGTAGCAGGCGGCTGGCGCCTCTGGCAAGGGAGGCACGCAGCCATGAGCACCGCCGACAAGCTGCCACAGGTCCCTGACCAGGACGCTGCGGCCGTGCTGGAGCAGGTCATCGTGCAGGGTGATCTCTCCAAGCTCACCCCGGCCCAGCGGGTCAAGTACTACCAGATGGTGTGCCAGAGCCTGGGGCTCAACCCGTTCACCAAGCCGTTCGACTACATCACGTTGAATGGCAAGTTGACGCTGTACGCAAAGCGGGATGCCACCGACCAACTCCGGCGTATCCACGGCATCTCGGTGACCCGGCTGGAGCGGGAGCGCATCGACGACCTGTACGTGGTGACCGCTTACGGGCAGACCAAGGACGGTCGGACGGACTCCGCCATCGGGGCCGTGTCCATCAAGGGGCTGTCCGGCGAGGCCCTCGCCAACGCTATGATGAAGGCCGAATCTAAAGCGAAGCGCCGGCTAACATTGTCCCTGGTCGGCCTGGGGTGGCTGGACGAGACCGAGGTAGACAGCGTTCCCGGCGCCCGTCTCGTGAAGGTGAACGACCAGGGCGAAATCGAGCCGGACCAGCCGCCGCAGCAGGATGCCCAGCAGCAGGCGGCACCTCCGCAGCCGGAGGTGGTTCACCCCGGCGGGGCTGCAAAGCAGCCGCAACCCAAGCAGGAGCGGCCGCAGGAGCAGGCACAGGCCCCGGCGACCAACGGCAACGCCCACCGCCGGCTGCCCACCGAGGACGAGGCGTCACTGCTCCGGGCGGCCTGGCGGGTTACCGGACTGCCGCAGCAGCACCAGGATGAGGTCCTGGCCAAACCCCGGACGGACGCGGGATGGGCCAAGGCGTGCCGGGAGGCGGCGCAGCGCGTCGAGCCCGGTTCGTTCGATGAGATTCTGACCTACGCCCGGGCCCTGGGCTACACCCAGGACGAGGTGCTGGACATCGCCCAGGCCCACGACCTGTTCCCGTGGGATGAGCCGACGCCGGAGAAGCTGGCGGCCATTTGGGCGGACATCCGGGCCGGCCGTCGGCTTGAGCAGGCAACCGCATAGGCACGTGACGGGGCGGTCCACGACGGGCCGCCCCAGCCAATTCCCCAGGGAGGAGCGCAGACGATGCGGATCGCCACGCTGGAGTTGAAGGACTTCCGGGGCCACCGGGAATTCCGGGCGGCCCTCGGGGCCCTGAACATCATCCGGGGCGCCAACGGCTCCGGCAAGACCAGCGTCCGGCACGCGCTGGAGTGGCTGCTGACCGGCCGGGTGGTGGAGCTCACCGACGCGGCCGGCAAGGGCGCCGATGAGGCGCTGATCAGGGGCTACGGCACGCTGGCCGGGGCGAAGAAGGCAGTCGTGACCGCCACGGTGAGCGGCTACGGGCTCCTGTCCAGGGAGGTGCCGAACAAGCTGAGGGGGCCGGGCATCGCCGGAGGGGTCCGGGAAGCGGAGCCGGAACTGTACCGGGCCCTGGGGCTGCCCCACAAGGACTTGGTGACCCTGGCCCTCAACCCCGGGTGGCTGACCGCCCTCGACGCCGACCGGATCCGGGACCTCCTGACGACGGTGGTCACGGAGAGGATGAGCCGGGACGAGTTCCTCGGCATCGTCGAGGAATGGCTGGGCGGCTACGCCGAGACCACCGCAGAGACCGCCGACCGGGCCCTGGAGTGGGTCAAGCAGGCGGTGCCGGACCGGCCGGGACCCGGCGACATCAAGCGCCTCTACAAGGCCGCCTACGATGCCCGGCGGGAGGCCAACGGCCGGGTCCGGGCCCTCCGGCAGCAGATCGATGCCCTACAGCAGTCGGCGGTGGCCACAGAGGTGGACGCCCGGCCAGAGCAGATTCCGGCCATCCGGGATCGGCTGGAGCAGTACTGGGCCGAGGTCAACCGACTGAAGCTGACCATCTGGGAGGCTGAACAGGCGGAGCGCCTCCGGGCCCAGGCCGAGGCCGCAGTCGAACGGGCTCGGCAGGAGTTGGAGCGGGTTCGCCGGCAGACGGCGGAGAAGGGCTTCTCGGTGCAGGGCGACGGGCGACCTGGCAACGCCGAGGCCATCCGGGCCCGGCTGCAGACCCTGGCCCAGCAGATTCGCACGATCCGGGAGCAGGCTGGGGTCTGCCCGGTCTACGCCGGTGTCTCCTGCCCCCTGAGCCCGGAGGTGGTCCAGCAGCACCTGGCCGCCCTGGAGGAGCAGCGGCAGCAGTTGCTGCAGGAACTGGCCGAGGTCACGGTCGGCAACGCCGTGGAGGCCCTCCGGCAGGCTGAGGCCGCCCGGGATGCCATCGTGGTGCCGGATGTGACCGCCGAGCGGCGGCGGCTCCAGAACCTGCAGGAGCTCATCCGGGCCGACACCGACCTGCTGCAGCGGCTGGCAGCGGCGGCCGGCCGGGCGGAGGGCATCGCTGAAGCCGAGGCCCAACTGCGGGAGGCTGAGGCGGAGGCGGCCATGTACGACGTACTGACCAAGGCCTTCGATGAGGGAGCCGGTATCAAGGCCCTCCTGCTGGAGCGCCGGCTGGGCGAACTGCAGGAGCGAATCAACCGGGCGCTGATGGAGGTCATGGGGGCGGACGACTGGCGGGTGAAGCTCTCCGCCGACCCGGAGCAGGTGCCCATCCGGATCTCGCATCCCCGGCACGGGGCGGCCCTCCTCAAGACCCTGAGCCACGCCGAGCGGACGCTGGTCTCCCTGGCCATCCTGGACGCCCTCAACGACTACCACGGCCTGGGCCTGCTGGCCATCGACGACGCCGAGCACATCTCCGGCGGCAACCGAGAGTACCTGCTGCAGGTGCTCCAGAACTGGGCCCGGTCCGGACGCTACGGCACCATCCTGGTGCTCTGCGCCGACGACACGGCGCCGCAGGATGGGGTCAAGGTGGACGTGCTGGTGGAGACCCAGGCGGGGGTGGGGGCTGATGCGTAAGGCGGTGGCGGCCCCCGCCCTCCCCCGCCGGCGGGTATCGCCCGGCACGTACCTGTGGCGCCGGTTGGCCGGGGACCACTGGCTCCGGTCGGCGGTGTGGCAGGTGCGGCCGGAGGACCTGCCCGAGGCCCGGGCGGGGCCCCGGAGGGCGGGTGGTGCCGCATGAGGGATGGTGGTGTGCTCGTGGCCCAGGGCGCCCACCTGGGCGGCAACCTGGTGGTGGTCGCTATCCGGGACGGGCCCCTGGTCAGGTGGCAGGTGTGGGATGGGGGCCGACTGGTGGCGCAGGGCACGGATACGCCGCCCAGGAGCCGCCGGCGGACGGAGCAGGCCCTGGCCGCCACCCTCGATAGGCTTGAGCGGAGATACGGCGCACGCCCGGCTGCTGATGGCCGGGCGTCACAGTTGACGCAGACAGGAGGCTGAGATGCGATGGCACAGACGCTTCTAGCTCCGGCGCCGACCGCGGTGCGGTTGCGGAAGGTGCTTTCCTACTCCGAGCGTAAGGCACTGCGCTACATCCTGGAGCAGATGGGGGCCGGGACTGGGCCACGGTCGTAGCGACCGCCGGTGCGAATGTTATGGGCATCACCAGCGCCGTGTTCGTCAACGCCCTGGCCAAGGCCGAGGCGGCCGGCGTGCTGGACGCCTGGTCACGGGGAGCGAAGGGCACCCTCATCCGTATCTTCGACCGGCAAACCCTGGAGGAGGCGGTGCGGGAATGAGCCAGACCACGCTAACCATCCTCCGCGTCGCCCGGTCCAGCCGCCCCGGCCTGGTCGCCAGGATCATCCTGGGTGAGGTGGAGCGGCAAGGCCGCGCTGAGATGCGGGCGCTCGGGGCCGGGGCGGTCTACCAGGCCGTCAAGGCCCTGGCCATCGTCTGCCGGGAGCGACGGGACCTGGTGGTGGTGCCGGGCGTCGTCACCGTCGAGGAGGAGGGCAAGGCCAAGAGCATCACCAGGTTCGTGGTCCGCCCCCGGCGCCGTCCTCGTGCCGAGAAGGCGGACAACCAGGAGGCTTGACCGGGCTGGCGTGGCGCAGGCCACGCCCCCCGGGGCCGGGAGCGGAGCGATGGGCACCGATTCCGGCCCCGGGGAGGGAAGCGCCATGGACGATGCTGCTGTCCTCGAGCTCCTGGCCCAACAGGGGTTTGAGCCTGTGGATCCGCAGCGCCGGGTGACGTGGGTCCTTCGGCTACCCGATGGTGGCCATCACGCCGTGTCACGGCTGGGGCAGGGGTGGTACTCCTTGTACCTCTGCTTCCCCCGTCACGATGTCACACGCCGGGTGGCCCGGCTGTGGGGACTGGAGCACGGCGACCTGGAGCAGATGCTGGCCCCGGCCGGGTTCCATCGGAGTGGGGGAGCAGCCTGGGTACGGGAAACGGCCCGGTGCGTTGAGGCTGTGTACGGGTACCTGACCAAGGCGGTGGTCTTTCTGGAGGCCCAGGCAGACCAGCTACCCGCGCTGCTCGATGCTGCCCTTGGTCCGTTGCCGGCGGTGACCAGCGCGAGTCCGCCGCCGGCTCGCCCCGCCCCGGTGCGGACGTCCTCCAGGGCCCGGGAGCCACAGGCGCAGCAGGTACGGCTAGAACTGTGAGGAGGTTCCTGCAGATGGACGCCGTTCGAGGTATCGCCCAGGAGGCCCTGATTCTCTGGCAGAGCGGATACATGGGCCTCCGGGACGCACTGATCGAGGCCGCCTGGTGGCGTGGTATTCGCCTGGAGTGGCCGAAGGGGGTATGGCGGGATGTACAACCGGATCGTGCTGGTTGGTCGACTGACCCGGGACCCGGAGTTGCGGCACACGCCGTCCGGTAAGGCCGTGGCCACATTCAGGCTGGCGGTGGACCGGGGCACGACCAACGCCCAGGGTGAGCGGCAGGCGGACTTCATCGACGTGGTGGTCTGGGAGCGGCAGGCCGAACTGGTCAGCCAGTACCTGACCAAGGGCCGGCTGGTCTTGGTGGAGGGCCGGCTGGAGATGCGGCAGTACGACGCCCAGGACGGCACCCGGCGCACGGTCTACGAGGTCAGGGCCAACACGGTCAAGTTCCTGGACCGGGGGAACGGCAGCGAGGTCGGGGCGGCTGGCGGAGGTGCCACTGGTGGTGCCGATGACCTGCCCTTCGGCAACGACTTCGACCCAGGCGATGACGACGTGCCCTTCTGAGGCCCGGGCTCTCCGGGCCCAGGAGAGGGTCCAGGCCAGAGCACCCGCCAACCCGGAGAGGCGGGGGCCACCCCCGAGGGGCCGGGGCGGGGGGCCCGGCGGGGAGGGGGGGGGGGGGCGCGGGGGCCGCCGCCGGGGGGGGCGGGGGGGGGGGGGGAGGGAACCC
>QGUP01000362.1 GCA_003242505.1 Bacillota bacterium | reverse complement strand
CGGGGCGGGAAGTCCCCCTCCCCCGGGGGGGAGGGATGGGGCCCCCGGCCCTGGACCCCGGCCTGCCCCCAGGGGCCATCCGGGAGCTGACCCCGGAGGAGGTGGCGGCGCTCTACGCCGCGGTGGAATTGCCGTTGCCGCCGGCCGTGGCCGCCCAGTTTGCCCGGGAAGGCGTCCAGTTGGCCGCCCAGGGCGTCCAGGTCCCCGGCGGAGGCGGCCAGGTCGCCGGCCAGGGCGCGCAGGTCTCCGGGGGAGGCGGCCGCGATGCCGGGGGCGTCGTCCAGGACGCCCGCGGGGGATAGGGTCCGGGCCGTTTACAGCCCGACGGGCTTGTGGTACACTTTTCTCCGGCATGCCCGGGGAAGGGCGGCTGCCCTGTGAACCTTCACCTCGGCCCGGCGCGGACTCCGGCGCCGGGCTGGGACGAAGGCGATGGGCTACTTTCAGGAGGAGGTTACCCCGATGGCGCTCACTCCGGAACTCAAGCAGTCGATCATCGCCCAGCACCGGCGGCACGAGACCGACACCGGCTCGCCGGAGGTCCAGATCGCGATCCTGACCGAGCGGATCAACCAGCTGACCGAGCACCTGCAGGCCCATCCCAAGGACCACCACAGCCGGCGGGGCCTCTTCAAGATGATCGGTCACCGGCGCCGGCTCTTGGAGTACCTGAAGCGGACCGACCTGGAGCGGTACAAGGCCCTCATCGAGAAGCTCGGGCTCCGCAAGTAAGAGACCAGAGGGACCAGGGAAGCCTGGTTCCTCTTCTTTCTGCCCCCTGCCCCGGGGCGGATCCCTGCTGCCGCGTCTTCCTCCGGAACCGGAGGTGCAACTCCCCTCCGGGCGAAGGAAACAATATCCCGCGTGTGGAAGAAAACAGGGTTAGCAAAGAGGACCTATCGGGCAGCCACGTAGGGCGTGGCGCAGGAGGAGGAACAGAGTGGAACCCAAACAATTCCGCATGACGCTGGGGGGCCGGGAACTGATCCTCGAGACCGGCAAGCTGGCCAAGCAGGCCAACGGGGCCGTGCGGGTCCAGTACGGCGACACCGTGGTGCTGGTCACCGCCACCTGCTCCGCGGCGCCCCGGGAGGGCATCGACTTCTTCCCCCTCGTGGTCGACTACGAGGAGCGGCTCTACGCGGTGGGCAAGATCCCGGGGAACTGGTTCCGCCGGGAGGGCAAGCCCACCACCAAGGCGATCCTGAACGCCCGGCTGACGGACCGGCCGATCCGTCCCCTCTTCCCCGAGGGCTTCCGGAACGACGTGCAGGTGGTGGCCACGGTCCTCTCCGTCGACCCCGACTGCGCGCCGGAACTCTGCTCCATCATCGGGGCCTCCGCGGCCCTGCACATCTCCGACATTCCCTGGAACGGCCCCATCGGCGCCTGCATCGTGGGCCGGGTGGACGGCCAGTTGGTCATCAACCCCACCGCCGAGCAGGCCGAGCGAAGCGACATGCACCTGGTGGTGGCGGCCACCGACAAGGCCGTGCTGATGGTCGAGGCCGGGGCCAAGGAGGTCCCGGAGGAGATCGTCCTCGACGGGATCTTCTTCGGCTTCGACGTCTGCCGGGAGGTCGTCAAGCTCATCGAAAAGATGCGGGAGGAGGTGGGCAAGCCCAAGCGGGAGTTCCCCCTCTTCCTGCCCAGCCCGGAGCTCGAGCAGGCGGTGCGGGAGCTGGCCACCGAGCCCATCCGCCAGGCTCTGATGGAGAACCCGGACAAGCAGGCCCGGGAAGAGGCCCTGGCCAAGGTCGGGGAGGAGGTCCAGGCGGTTCTGGCCGACCAGTTCCCCGACGAGGCCAAGAACATCGCCATCGTCCTGAAGAACATCCTCAAGGAGCAGGTCCGGGAGGCGATCCTCAAGCACCGGATCCGGCCCGACGGCCGGCGGCCCGAGGAGATCCGGCCCCTCCACATCGAGGTGGGGGTGCTGCCCCGGACCCACGGCAGCGGCCTCTTCCAGCGGGGCCAGACCCAGGTGCTCTCGGTCTGCACCCTGGGCACCGTCTCCGACGTGCTCCGGCTCGATGACCTGACCCTGGAAGAGTTCCGGCGGTACATGCACCACTACAACTTCCCGCCCTACTCCGTGGGCGAGGTCCGGCCAATGCGGGGGCCCGGCCGCCGGGAGATCGGCCACGGGGCCCTGGCGGAGCGCGCCCTGGAGCCGGTGCTGCCCTCCGAGGACGAGTTCCCCTACACCATCCGGGTGGTCTCCGAGGTCCTGGAGTCCAACGGCTCCACCTCCATGGCCTCCACCTGCGGCTCCACCCTGGCCCTCATGGACGCCGGCGTGCCCATCAAGCGGCCGGTGGCCGGCATCGCCATGGGCCTGGTGGAGGGGCCGGACGGCCAGTACGAGGTGCTGACGGACATCCAGGGGATCGAGGACGCCCTGGGGGACATGGACTTCAAGGTCGCGGGCACCCGGCTGGGCATCACCGCCCTGCAGATGGACATGAAGATCTCCGGCACCACCCGGGAGGTCTTCGAGCGGGCCCTGGCCCAGGCCCGGCAGGCCCGGCTCTACATCCTGGACGAGATGGAGAAGGTGATCCCGGAGCCCCGGAAGGAGCTCTCCCCGTGGGCCCCCCGGATCATCACCATGAAGATCAACCCGGAGAAGATCCGGGACGTCATCGGCCCCGGCGGCAAGATGATCCATAAGATCATCCAGGAGTGCTCCGTGGGCGACCGGAAGATCGAGATCGACATCGAGGACGACGGCACGGTCCACATCGCCTCGGTCAACCAGGAGGCCGGTGAGAAGGCCCGGCGGATGATCGAGATGCTGGTCAAGGACCCCGAGCCGGGCAGCATCTACACCGGCAAGGTCACCCGGCTGATGACCTTCGGCGCCTTTGTCGAGATCCTCCCCGGGAAGGAAGGGCTGATCCACATCAGCGAACTCGCCGAGGAGCGGGTGGCCCGGGTGGAGGACGTGGTCAAGGTCGGGGACGAGGTCACCGTCATGGTGACCGAGATCGACTCCCAGGGCCGAATCAACCTCTCCCGGAAGGCGGTGCTGAAGGCCGAGCGGGAAAAGCGGGGCGAGCCGCCGCCGACCAAGAAGCAGGAGCCGCCCCGGGGCGCCTCCGCCGCGGCCAGGCCCGGCGCCGGCCGCCCGGGCGGCGGGCCCGGCGGTGGTCCGCGGCCCGGCGG
>QGUP01000361.1 GCA_003242505.1 Bacillota bacterium | reverse complement strand
ATGTGCACCGGCCTGGTCCAGGGCGTCTGCGATCCGACCAACACCCACAACGCCTGGACCGCCGGCTTCACCAAGACCGACGTCAACGACATCCTGAAGCGCACCCTGCCCTTTGTCTTCGCAGCCGTGATCCTCGCCCTGACCTACATCGCACTGGTGCGCTGGAGTGGGTAAGTGTGGGAGGGGCTGCCGCAACCCGGGGTCATGGGCTGCGAGGTTAGACCCGACAACGAAAGGGGATCGCCGTGCGCAGGATCCGCATTGGAATTGACGTGGGCGGTACCTTTACCGACGCCGTAGCTATTGACGAGGCTACCTTTGACCTGGTAGGCCAGGTCAAGGTCCCCACCACCCACACCGCTCCGGAAGGGGTGGCCCGGGGGATCATCGAGAGCCTGCATCGCCTCCTGGCTGAGACCGGCATCGCACCGGAAGAGGTCCGATTCCTGGCCCACGGCACCACCCAGGCGACCAACGCCCTCCTGGAGGGCGATGTGGCCCGAGTCGGCATCCTGGCCACCGGCAGCGGCCTGGAGGGGCGGCGGGCCCACAGCGAGACCCAGGTGGGCGACCTCGAGCTGGCGCCGGGGCGGTGGCTCCGGACCGTACACGCCTTTGCCCAGCCCGGCGAGTTCGAGGAGGCCCTGGCGGAGTTGCGCCGGCAGGGGGCGGCGGTGGTCGTCGCCGCCGCCCCCTTCTCCGTCGACGATCCGAGCACGGAGCAGGAGATCATGGCCGCAGCCCGGCGGATGGGGCTGCCCGCCACGGGCACCCACGAGATCAGCAAGCTGTACGGGCTGCGGATCCGGACCCGCACCGCGGCCATCAACGCCTCCATCCTGCCCAGGATGGTCAGCACCGCGGATATGACCGAGGCATCGGTGGCCCGGGCGGGCATCCGCGCCCCGCTGATGGTGATGCGGGGCGATGGCGGTGTGATGTCCATGGCCGAGGTCCGCCGCCGGCCCATCCTCACCATGCTCTCCGGGCCGGCGGCGGGTGTGGCGGGAGCGCTGATGTACGAGAAGGTCTCCGACGGCATCTTCCTGGAGGTCGGCGGCACCAGCACCGACATCAGCGCGGTCCGCTCCGGCCGGGTGCAGGTCGACTACGCGGAAGTGGGCGGGCACAAGACCTACATCACCTCGCTGGACGTGCGCACCGTGGGCGTGGCCGGGGGCTCCATGGTCCGGCTCTCGGGTCGCGCCATCAAGGACGTTGGCCCCCGCAGCGCCCACATCGCCGGCCTGCCCTATGCCGTGTTCACCGATCCGGAGGTCATCCGCTCCCCGGAACTGGAGACCTTCTCGCCCCTGCCGAGCGATCCCCCGGATTACGTGGCCATCCGCTGCGCCGGGGGCGAGCGACTGGCCCTCACCACCACCTGTGCCGCCAACCTGCTGGGGTACATTGCGCCTGGACAGTGGGGGTACGGCAACCCGGAATCCGCCCGCCGGGCCTTTGCCCCCCTGGCGGCGGCGCTGGGATGCAGCGTGGAGGAAGCGGCCCGGCAGGTGCTCCGTGCGGCGGTTGCCAAGGTGACGCCGGTGGTGGATGCGCTCCTGGAGCGGTACCAGATGGAGCGGGCCCACACGGTGCTGGTGGGAGGCGGCGGTGGGGCGGGGGCCATCGTGCCGTTCCTGGCAGAGGCGACCGGCATGCCCTACCGGCTGGCCCGGAACCACCAGGTGATCTCCCCCATCGGTGTGGCAATGGCCATGGTCCGGGACGTGGTGGAGCGCACGGTGCCCTACCCCACCGAGGCCGACCTCCTGCGCATCCGCAAGGAGGCCGAGGAAGCGGCGCTCCGGGCCGGCGCAGCGCCGGGAACCATCGAGGTGCAGGTCGAGGTTGACACCACCCGCCAGCTCGTGCGGGCCATCGCCACCGGCAGCACCGAGTTCCGGGCCCGGGACCTGAGCCGGCGGGTGGTCTCGCCGGAGGAACGGGAGGCCATCGCCGCCCGCTCGATGGGCGTGGATCAGGTGCGCCTGGTGGCGGCCACCGACGGCTGGTTTGTGTACCAGGGGCAAGCCACCGACACCCGGCTTTTCGGGCTCGTCCGCCGCTCCCGCACCCTCACCCGGGTCCTGGACGCCGAAGGCGTGGTGCGCCTCTCCCGGGGCGAGGCCGGGGTGGCGGTGACCACCGCCGGCCAGGTACCCGCCCAACTGGACCGGATGATGGCCGCCTACACCGCCTACGGCGATGCCGGTGCGGTCATCCCCGAAACCTTCCTCCTGGTGGGCAACCGGATGATTGACTGCTCGGGCCTTCAGACGCTGGAGCAGGTCACCACCATGGCCGCCACGGAGCTCGCCGGCCACGACCCGGAGGAGCAGGTGATTCTCCTATGTGTCCCGCGCCGCTGAGCACCGCAGCCGGTTCCGTGAAGGCCGGGCCCACGGAGCCGGAAAAGGGTGTCGATCCGGGCGCCTTGGAGACTCTCGCTTCCCTATTGGAACTGGCGGCGGACGACCGCTGGCCCGGGTGGGTGGAACTCTCCCAGGATGTGGTGTTTCGCCACCTGACGCCGGAGCAGCGGCGGCAGTACGTGACCGAAGCCCTGAAGGCCGGCCGGGACGCGGCTGTCCGGTACGCATCCGGCCCACGGGCAGGGGCGATGGCAGGGAACGGGACAGACGATGATGCCCTGGCCATGACCCAGTCCCTGGCCACAACCCTGGGGGCAAGGGTTCAGGTGGCGAACACCGCCCCCCAGGCCGCGGGCATCACCATCCGGGCCGACTACGATCCGTCCCGCCGCACCATCACCCTTTACCGGCCTGCCATCGCCCAGGCCGCGCAGCACCTGGACCGGCTCCTGCCCGGCCAGTGGACCGAGGCGAAGCTGATGGCGGTCCATCTCGCCCACGAACTGTTTCATCACCTGGAGGCGGTGCATGAAGGGCCCGTCAGCCACCGGCTGCCCCCGGTGGTCACCTTCCGGTTGGGCCGGCTCTTCACCGTGCGGTCCCGGGCCCGCCGCTGCCGGGAGATCGGCGCCCACGGGTTTGCCCGGCAACTCCTGGACCTGCCGCTCTTCCCCAACGTGCTCGACTGGCTGGTCCTGGCGGCGGAAGGGCGCTGTTCCGTCCGCGATGTAGAGCGCCTTTTGCTGCAGGCTCGGGCCGCCTGGGAAGGAGGTCCAGATTCCGCCTAACGGCGGACACCCTTGCCA
>QGUP01000360.1 GCA_003242505.1 Bacillota bacterium | reverse complement strand
TTTTTTGTTTTTAAGTGATGGGCCACCCCCCAATACCTACCCGGAGTGTGTCGTCGGAGGCGTAAATGTTTTAAAGAAGACGCCCCCTGCCGCCCCCTGCCCTTGGTCCGTCTCAGGCATAGGAATACCCCCCGGCGCCGCCGGACCATGCGCCGGGGGGTAACGCTCACAGCACCGCCCACAGTACTGCCAGGGCCGCCAGGAGCACCGGCGGAGTGAGGGCGAGGCCGGCCCGGAGGTACGGCCCCTACCGCCTCACCACCTGCAGCATCCGGCCGAGGAGGGTCACCAGCTGGGGCGCGGAGAACCCCAGGTGCCACATCCCCGTGCCCGCCAGCCCCAGGTCCCGGACCAGGGCGAGCTTGGCGATGTAGCTCCGGGCGTCGGGGGTCCACACCTCCCGCTCCTGGCCGTCGGCCCGGTACCGGAACCAGGCCTCCCGGTCCGGCTCGGAGAAGCGGATGGGCACCCCCTGCCGGACCGCGAGGTTGACGGCATCGGCCTGAGAGAGGGTCCGGGCCCGGGTCTCGGGGGTGTCGGGCAGGGGCCACTCGTAGCCGTAGGCGGGCATCCCGGCCAGGATCTTCCCCCGGGGGATGAGGGAAGCGGCGTAGAGGAGCACCCGGCGGACCAGGTTGAAGGGGCCGATGGCCCCGGGCGGCCCCCCGACCCAGTGGAACTCGTAGTTCATCAAGTAGACCCGGTCCGCCACCTCGCCGATGCCCGCGTAGTCGTGGCCCCGGGAGTAGGCGAAGGTCTCCTCGTCCCACTTGGGGGCCACCGCGACGTTGAGGAGCCGCCCCCCGAGGCGCCCCTTCAGCTCCCGGAGGAAGTCGACGTACCCCGCCCGCTCGGAGCGGTCGATGTTCTCGATGTCCATGTCCACCCCGGCGTAGCCTTTCTGGTCCAGGGTGCGGAGGATGCCCTGGATGAGCCGCTCCCGGGCCTGGGGCTGGGTGATGAACCCCCGGGCGATGGCGGGGCTGAACCGACCCGTGGGCTCCACGTTGGCGACGCTCATCAGCGGCTGGGCCCCGGCGGCGTATGTAGCCCGGATGGCTTCGGTGTCGTCCGGGGCCGTCAGGTTGCCGCCGGCGTCGACCCGGTAGGCGAAGATGGCCACATAGGTCAGGTTCGGCCCCCACCGGGCGATATCCGCCCCGGTCACCCCGGGCTCGAGCACCGGCAGGTAGCCGATCACCTCCCCCCGGTACCGGGGCGGCGGCGGGATCCGGAGCACCTGGCCGACGGTCAGCCTCTCCCCGACCCGGGGGTTGGCCCGGCGCAGGGCCGCCACCGTCACCCCGCTCCGCTCGGCAATGCGGAAGAGGCTGTCCCCGGGCTGGACCACGTAGCGGCTGCTCGGAATCAGCAGGGCCAGTCCGGCGGTCACCCCGGGGCCGGGCAGGCCGTTCAGGTCGATGATTGCCTCCGGCGTCACCCCGTGCCGCCGGGCCACCTCGGCCAGGTTCTCACCGGGACGCACAACGTCCACGAACACGGGCAGCACCTCCCTTCCCCAGTGAATGTAGGGAAGGAAGGCGAGGTGCCGGGACAGCGGAGCGATCCGAGAGGGGCAGCGGTCGAACCGCTGCCCCCGGCTGCAGGCCACCAGGACCTGCATCAGGCGATGCTCACCAGCGCGCGGCAGAAGGCGTCCAGAAGGTCCTCCACCAGACGCTTCTTCTCCGCAACGGTCTCTCCCTGATTCATCCGCTCGAGGCTCCCGGGCGCCCAGTAGACCACTCCGTCGCGGTAGCGCCAGGCTTCCCAGCCCTGCGTGGTCAGCTCGTGGGTCAGCCGGTCTACCTCGCGCCACACCTCTTGCGGGAGGAGCCGCTGCTCCACCTCACCCCCCAGGGCGCACCGCTCGTACAGGAGGCCGAACCACACCGGGAACTTCCTGGCGTCCCGACCTGGTTTGCCAACGGTAATGTACGCACCCGCGCCGAACCGGTTGCAATCCCACCGGCGCCACTCCCGGGTGTACACGGGGGTCTCAAGGCTCTGGTTCAACACGTGCTCCAGCAGGAGATAGAACCGACCGAGCGCGGACACTCCAGACAGGTCCAGGGTAAAGGGTTCCACCGGCGGCAGCAACCGGCACACCTCCTGCACATAGGCGATGTATCCGGCCACGAGGGGATGGCTGGCCCAGCCCTGTTCCCGAAGCACCTCGAGCCACTCGTCCCAGTGGCGAATCGTCCACTTCTTCTTCGCTTCCGTTAGCTGACCCGGGTCCACCCTGTGTGCGGCGATGAGACCGTAGTGAGGCGTTTTCTGATCCCCGTCGCCGAGCTCGTACTGGTCCACATGGTAGTTCCGGTCGTTGATCTTGTTCTCCACCAGCAACTTCCAGGTCGGGCCCTCGAACAAGAAGTCGGCCAAGCCCCCGTGGACGGCGACTTCGCGCTCGAGGATGATGTGATCGTGCTCCTGAACGGGAACGCCAAGAAAGCGGGCAAACTCACGGCGGAGAACCGGAAGGGCTTGCAGAACGGCGTAGGTGACGTCCGACAGGTCTACCTCCCGGCGCCGCCGTTTCGCAAGGCTGGCAAAGAAGGTCACGACCTCCCGCTCCCTGGCATCCTCCCGTTGCCTGGCATCCGCCGCCACGGTCCACTCCTCCTGGATCATGAAAGGCCGAATGATTCCGTGTATACGACATACGCCGTCTGCCAGGTCACCGCCTGCCGGCGATCCACTGAGGGGAAGGTTCGCTGCCACGGGGGACGCAGCCTCATCGACTGGCCTCAGCGACTTGCCTCAGCGACTGGCCTCAGCGTCTTGCCTCAGCATCCAGTTCAGCGAGTCGGGCCAGGACGAGGTCCCTTACCAGTTCCTTGTCGATTTCCCAGTCCACCGGGATCTGGAAGCAGTTCTTGAAGACCACAAACCGCCCCAGCCTTCCCTGAAGGTCTTCCATTATGCGAGCGCTGAAGGCGGAGAAGGTCAGGTGCTGCTTGTAGGCAGCAAGACCGACCACGTATTTCCCTTTGCGATGGATGGTCGGCACGTTCCACGAGATCTTGGACTCCAGTTCCGGAAACTCGGCAAGAATGAAGTCAATAATCGACCTGAGGGTCCTCGCCTTCGTCGGGTCCAGGGAGGCCAGGTAGTCCTCAACGGAATGGAATCTTGGCTTGCCCGTTCCGCATGTGGAGCGTTTTTTCATTTATGATCCCCTTTCG
>QGUP01000359.1 GCA_003242505.1 Bacillota bacterium | reverse complement strand
ATAGGAGCCTCACCCCACGGAATCCTTTGGGATTCTGAGAGCGGTGGACACTCTCGGGGTGAGGTTCCTACTTTATTTGCCCAGCCTTTTCCTGCTGCCCCGCCCCACTAAAATGTTACGCGGTGGGGCCCCCGCCAAAAAGGCGGCGGAGGCCCCGGGAGCAGCCTCCGCCCCGGTACCCGTCCTCAGTCCTCCTCCGCCACGACCCCCACCAGGGTGCCGCAGCCCGGGCAGACCACGCTCATGCCCTGGTTCTGGTCCGCCAGGACCCCGGCGGCCAGGGCCAGAAGTTGACCGCAGTTGGGGCAGTGGAGTTTGGCAAGGCCGGCGTCGTCATCGTCCTCGTCGTCGTCTTCCTCTTCCCCGTCCGGGAGGTAGAGGTCGCCGGCCAGGTCAGTGAGGTCTTCATCCACCTCGTCGATGTAGCCTGCGAGCTCTTCCTGGGCCTCCCGGACCTCGTCGATGGCCTCCGCCATCTCCCCCAGGATGCCGACCATCTCCGCGAGGACCCGCCCTTGGGCGGAGCCGTCCTCGATGGCCAGCCCCTCCACCAGGCCGCTCAGGTATGCTACCCGGGAACGCAGACCTTCCACGGCGATGCCCCCCCTTAGCAAGAAAGCCTTGGGGCCTGCTATAGGGTGCCCGGACCGGGGCAACGCTCATGCGAAAGACACGGACCGGGCAGGGCCGGCAGCGCCGGCCCTGCCCGGAGGCCCCGGGCCCCCGCCTTCTACGCCCGGCCGAGGTACTCGCCGCTGCGGGTGTCGACCCGGATCTTGTCGCCGACGTTGATAAACAGCGGCACCTGGAGGACGTAGCCGGTCTGGACCTTGGCCGGCTTGGTGGCCCCGGTGGCGGTGTCGCCCTTGAAGCCGGGCTCGGTCTCAACGACCTCCAGCTCCACGGTGTTGGGCAGTTCGATGCCGATGATGCGGCCGTTCCACTCCACCAGGTTGACGTTCATGTTCTCCAGGAGGAAGTTGACCGCCTCCCCCACCTGCTCCCGGGTGAGGGTCACCTGGTCGTAGGTCTCGGTGTTCATGAAGGTGTACATGCCATCGGCCTCATAGAGGAACTGGTACTCCGAGCGGTGGACGTTGGCCCGGGGCACCTTGATGCCAGCGTTAAAGGTCGTCTCGATGACGCCCCCGGTCATCACGTTCTTCAGCTTGGCCCGCACGAAGGCGGAACCCTTGCCGGGCTTGACGTGCAGGAACTCGATCACCTCGTAGACGCCGCCTTCGTACTCGATGACCACACCGCGCCGGAAGTCGTTGACGTTGATCACGCGCCTCTACCCCCTGCAAAGGATCCGACAAAAGTCCGATGGCTATTCCAGGATGATCAGGTCCTTGGGCGACTGGCTGAGGACTTCCGCCCCGGTCTCGGTGATGACCACCAGGTCCTCGATCCGCACCCCGCCCCACCCGGGCAGGTAGATCCCGGGCTCTATGGTCACCACGTGGCCCGGCTCCAGGACCGTCTCCCCCCGCTGGGAGACCCGGGGTTCCTCGTGGATGTAGAGCCCGACCCCGTGGCCGGTGCCGTGGCCGAAGTACTCGCCATAGCCCCGCTGGGCGATGTAGTCCCGGCAGATGGCATCGAGTTCCCGGCCGGTGATGCCGGGCCGGGCGGCCTCCACCCCCAGCCGCTGGGCCGTGAGGACGATCTCGTAGATCTCCCGCTGCTTCTCGTCGGGTTCGCCGACCATCACCGTCCGGGTCATGTCCGAGCAGTAGCCCTGGTAGACGCAGCCGAAGTCGAGGGTCACCAGCTCGCCCCGGCCGATGACCCGGTCCGAGGCCACCCCGTGGGGGAGGGAGGACCGGGGTCCGGACGCGACGATGGTGTCGAAGGCGAGGGCACTCGCCCCCTGGCGCTTCATGAAGAACTCCAGTTCCAGGGCCACCTCCCGCTCCGTCACCCCCGGCCGAATGTAGCCGAGGATGTGCTGGAAGGCGGCGTCGGCGATGGCCGCGGCCCGGCGGATCGCCGCCACCTCCTCGGGATCCTTGATCTGCCGGAGCCGCTCCACCAGGCCCGGGGCGGGGATCAGTTCCACCCCAGCCTCCCCGAAGGCTTTCTGGAAGGCGGCGTGGGCATCGACGGTGACGTAATCCGATTCGAAGCCCAGCCGGCGCACCTCCTCCTGTTGGAGGAGAGGCACCAGGGCCTCGGCGTACCCGCCGCTCTCGATCCGGTGGATCTGAAAGTCCGGCGCCTGGGCCGCCGCCTGCTCGGTGTACCGGAAGTCGGTGAGCAGGTGCGCACCACGCGGGGTCACCAGCAGCACCCCGGTGCTGCCGGTGAAGCCGCTCAGGTAGCGCCGGTTCTCCGGCTTCTGCACCAGCAGGCCGTCCAGTCCCTTCTCCGCCAGGGCTGCCCGCAGCCGCTCCAGGCGATTCATCCTCCCGTCTCCTCCCCTTCTTCCGAGGCGCCTCTGGGGCCCGTGGACAGGGCCATCGACGACCAGGAATCCGAACCAGAAGCACAGCAATCCGAACCAGAATCAAAGGAAGCGGGCCGACCTGGGCCCGCGCCTATTCTTCACCCCGTCCGCCCCGCAGGAGGCCGGCCACCGCCTCCAGCCCCAGGAGATAGCTCAGGGGGCCAAAGCCGCAGATCTGGCCCACCGCCACCGGGGCGATGACCGAGCGGTGCCGGAAGGGCTCCCGGGCGTGGATGTTGGAGAGGTGGACCTCCACCGTCGGGATCCCCACGGCGGCCACCGCATCCCGGAGCGCGTAGCTGTAGTGGGTCAGCGCGCCGGGATTCAGCACCACCGCGTCGTAAACCCCCCGGGCGGCGTGGAGCCGGTCGATCAGTTCCCCCTCGTGGTTGGACTGGAAGCAGTCCACCTCCAGCCCCAGGGCCTTCCCCCGCTCCACCAGCATCCGGTCGATCTCCGCCAGGGTGACGGTCCCGTAGACCTCCGGCTCCCGGGTGCCCAGGAGGTTGAGGTTCGGACCGTGCAGCACCAGCACCCTTGCCAAGGCCACGCCCTCCGTGTCAGCAATACCCGAACTAGTTTAGCACGATAGGGCTGGCCTGAACAAGTATGGCACCGGTGTCGACGCTGTCAAGTAGTTTTGGGGAACCTCGAACCCCGAAAGTATGTTCGCATCCGCTCTTGTACTCCGCCCTGAACCGAAACCCCACTTGCGAACTTGGAGCGTCCCGGCCCTCAGCTGGCCTTGC
>QGUP01000358.1 GCA_003242505.1 Bacillota bacterium | reverse complement strand
AGTTCGGGAAGCATCCCGGGAAACCGAAGCCCGGGAAGCCAAACCCCGGGAAGCCGAAGCCCCCGAAGCCCGGGAAGCCGAAGCCGCCAAAGCCGCCGAAGCCCATGGTCTCACCCCCGCGGTCATCTTATGAAAACTAGCGGGAAAAGGGGATAAGCGAGCCCGGGCAGCACCTCCACCGCAAGGTTCCTAGGATACCGGAAGCCGGTGCCGCCTCCCCTGAGGCACTGGGGGGCGAATCCTTCCGCCACGGTCCGGGTGGTCTCCATCGGGGACCTCCTCCAGGTCGTCCTCATGTTATGTGTACTCCGCCGGGGTTGTGCAGGGAACCGGCCGTCCCCGGGCGAATGGAACCTGGAGACCGTCAAGTGTGGAGGGACCTGGATGCTGCTGCCGCAGGCAGGAGGGCTGCGCCCTGCCCTTGGCCAGATCTTCACCGGCCCGGAGACGGAACTGGATCGGTACACCGACCTGGAGAGCCTGGCCCAGGTGGTGCGGCAGTGCCGGAACTGCCCCCTCCGGGACGGGGCCAGCGGGGTGGTCTTTGGCGAGGGCTCACCCACCGCCAAGCTGATGTTCATCGGCGAGGGGCCGGGGGCCGACGAGGACCGGCTGGGCCGGCCCTTCGTGGGCAAGGCCGGACAGCTTCTGGACCGGATCCTGGCCGCGGCGGGGTTCGACCG
This sequence comes from Bacillota bacterium, assembly GCA_003242505.1. GTDB lineage: Bacteria > Bacillota > Sulfobacillia > Symbiobacteriales > ZC4RG38 > ZC4RG38. Next base: position 2,527 of record QGUP01000358.1, on the reverse strand, counting down.
GTTCAAGAACGTCTACATCGCCAACGTGGTCAAGTGCCGGCCGCCGGGGAACCGCATCCCCGAGCCCCAGGAGCGGCTGGCCTGCTGGCCCAACCTCCGGGCCCAGATCCGGATCCTCCGGCCCCGGATCGTGGTGCTCCTGGGCGCCACGGCCCTCCAGACTCTCATCGACCCAAATGCCCGGATCACCCGGATGCGGGGGCAGTGGATCGAGAAGGAGGGCATCTGGTTCATGCCCACCTACCACCCGGCGGCCCTCCTGCGGGACCCGTCCAAGAAGAAGCCGGTCTGGGAAGACATGAAGGAAGTGGTCCGCAAGTACCGGGAACTCGTGGACCCGAACCACTACTGCCGGTACGTCTGACCGGGGCGGGGTCTGCGGGCGGGGGTTTCCGCCGGTACAGGCAAGGAGAACCCGGGCGCTGAATAAGCCCTTCCGACCGGGGGTCGGAAGGGCTTTTCGCTGCCGGCGATTTTTCCGACGGCGCTTGGCAAGAATGGAATTAATCGGTATGATCGACCGTGGAGAGCAGGGAGGGGTGGCAACGGGGTGGCGTGGCGGGGTCGAATTGGGTCGCCGGTCCTGGTCTTTTTGACCGGAGGTGCGCTTAGCCTCTTCTGGGGCAGCCTGGGGGCCCTGGTCGGGCCGGACGAGGCCCGGCCGTGGCTGGAGGCTGCCCTCCGGCGGCACCCCACGCTCTCGCTGGCGGTCTTCTATGCCCTGGTCTTCGGCTGCGTGGGCTTTGGCCTCGGCTGCGCCCACCTCTTTGCGCGCCTGCAGGCGGGAGCCGCCCAGGCGGGGCTCGGGGAGGAGGCGGACCCCGAGGGGGAGGCTCTGGCCGCCCTGGTGGAGCGGGTGGCCCGGTTGGGGGAGCGCTACCAGGAGGAGCAGTTCCGGGAGCTGGTGGGGCTCCTCCTGCACCTGGCCCTCCGGACCACCCGGGGTGAGGGGCTGGAGAAGCACGCCTTCTGGTACTGCCGGGGCGCCGGCCCGCCTCAGGACGACACCTTCCAAACGACCCTGCTCAACACCGGTGCGGTGGACGCCCTGGCCCACGCGGTCGGCTTCCTACCCATGGTGCAGCGGGCCCTGGTCCGTCCGGGGATCCACTACTACCCGGACCTGGTCAGCCAGGCCCATCTGCGGGTCTCCGGCGACTACACCCTGCCGGACTGCGGCAGCGCTCTGGTGCTGTCCATCCACTTCACCGGCGGGCGCCGGGGGGTCCTGGGGGTCTATACTAGGGAAGAGGGCCGGTTGGGCTCGGCCCGGGATCGCCGGGCCCTGGAGCGGCTAGGGTCGGTGCTGCGGGTGCTCTACCTGCTGGTGCCGGAGGCGGAACCAATGCGGCCGATGGAAGGGGGAAGGCTCGGCGGTGCCCAGAAGTAGCCCGTTGCGGCGCGGCCGCCTGCAGACCCTGGCGGTGCGCCTGCGCCAGGAGGGCAGCACGGTGGTCATCACGGAGCGGACGCTGGTGGAGACCCCGGCGCCCCCCCTGCCGCTGGAGGAGCGCTCCCTCCAGCGGGTGGTGCGTCTGGCGGCCCGGATCCTGTGCGCCTTTGGGAATCATCGTGTTTAGTCCCTGCCCCGGTGCGTATGCTATCGGACGGGGGCATGGGAAGGTGGCAGCGACGTCATACCGCCGGCTCCGCCGGCGTGGGGAACTGGTAGCGGTGGTGGAACGGGGCCTGGTGGGGCCGCCGGGGGCTTCGGCGGCCAGGGCCGGGTCTCCCCCCGGCACCCTGGTGGGCAGGGTATCCGCCGGCGCCTCGCCCGGGGGGCTGCCCGCCGGCGCCTTGCCGGGAGGGGGGCCCGCCGGCACCCCACCGGGCAGGCCGCCTGCCGGCGTCGCCGGAGCCGGGGCGGCCGGTGTCTCGCCGGGCGGGCTGCCCGCCGGCGCCGCCGGAGCCGGGGCGGCCGGCAGCAGCAGGATGGCAGCGATGCGGCCGGAAGGGTGAGAGGGACGCTCCCTCGCCCTTCCGGCCGCCGCGTTTTCCCCCTGGTCTTTTTCCCGTCCCGGCCTTATCCCCTTTCCGTCCCGGCCCGGGCCGGGGAGAGGGCCCGCCAGACCGGGCGGCCCTCCTCCCGGACCAGCTGCACCCGGCCCTGGGCTTCCAGGTGCCGCACCTGGGCCCGGGCCGCTGCCAGGGCCCAGACCGCGAGCCGCGGGTCCTCGGCCACCTCCGGGGCGGCCTGGCTCGTGAGTTCCCACAGGGTCATGGGCCGGTGGGCAAGCAGCCCGGCGACAAACTCCAGCATCTGCCGCTGCCGGGCCGCCATCTCCCGGGCGCCGGCCCCGGGGTTCCCCCGCCAGGGCAGGCCGTGGCCCGGGAGCACCAGGGCCTCGGGGAGGTCTGCCACCACCTCCAGGGTCCGGAGGTACTCGCCCAGCGGGTCCCCGGCCATGCCGGGGAGGAGCCAGGTGTTGGGCCCGGTGTGGTCCAGGATGTGATCCCCTGCAAAGAGCCAGCCCCGCTCCGGCTCATAGAGCATCACGTGGCCCGGGGAGTGGCCGGGGACGTGGAT
>QGUP01000357.1 GCA_003242505.1 Bacillota bacterium | reverse complement strand
GATAAGTCCTGAAAGCGTTTCCACCGGGCTCAAACGGCCTCAGAAGGCCATTTTTGACCCGGGAAAGATGGCGGTCCGTCAAGGACCGGACCCTGGAGCTGGCCAAGAAAATCCGGACTTTTTCGGTACCCGGCAGGAGATTCGATTTCCCCGGCGAAATCCCAGTCATAGATAGTGCGATCAACAAACTAAGTATTGGTATCGGGCCGGGGCCGACAGCATGACCCCCCGGCGAGCGGGGGCGGGCACCGGCAACGGCTGTGCGGCTCAAGGGGAGGAGATCGCGCATGCAGGTCAGCAGCAAGCGTTGGCGCACCAGCGTGGGCATCTGGGCTTTCGGCATCGCGCCGACCCGGTTCATGCCCGGGGGCTACAAGCCGGAGCTGGCGAAGCGGGACGTGACGGAGCGGCTCAAGTGGGCGGTGGAGGGGCTCGGCCCGCTCATCGACGGCTACGAGTTCCACTACGAGACCGAGATCACCGACGACAACGCCGCCAAGATCCAGGAGATCCTCGCCCCGGACCACCACATCGCCATGATCTGCTACGGCCTGGTCCCCAACCCCCGGTTCCAGTACGGCGCCCTGAGCAACCCGGATCCGGCCCTGCGCCGGGAGGCGGTGGACCACATCAAGCGGGGGATCGACCTGGCCGCAGCGGTGGGGGCTAACTACATCTACTGGCCGGGGAACGAGGGTTACAACTATCCATTCCAGCGGGACTACGCCCGCACCTGGGGGTACTTCCTGGAAGGGCTCGCGGAAGTGGTCACCTACGCCAAGGAGAAGGGCGTCCTCTTCAACCTGGAGCACAAGAACAGCGAGCCGGCGATGCGCATCCTGATGCGCAACATCGGCATGACCCTTTTCATCATCAAGAAGCTGAAGGAGATGGGCGCCGACGTCTCCAACGTCCGGGTGAACATGGACTGGCAGCACCTGATCATGAACGGCGAGCCCCTGGGGGAGTACGCGGCCCTGCTGCTCTCGGAGGGCCTCCTGGGCCACCAGCACGCCAACTCCGGCTGGGGCACCTTCGACGACGACAACATGGTGGGCGCCCAGTTCATCGAGCAGCAGATCGACATCCTGCGGGAGCTGCTCAAGGGCGGGTACGACGGGTACCTGGGCTTCGACCTCTTCCCGTACACGGAGGATCCGGTCGAAGCGGTCAAGCGCTCGGTCATCCAGATGGAGTACATGCTCGCGGTGGCGGAGCGGATGAACGACGAGGAGCTGGCCGCGGCCAAGGCCCGGGCCGACGCCGTCGGCGCCTATCGGGTCTTCTGGAAGGCCCTCGGCCTGGACGAGGAGTTCGAGCGGCAGGTGTACGAGAAGTACAGCCGGCGCTAGCCTGAATTCCCGGGTCGGCAGGTGAGTGATGTGACACCCGTCTCCGAGCCCCTCTTCCTCGGGGTGGACGTCGGCACCGGCGGGGTCCGGGTCCTGGCCGTGGACCCCGCCGGCCGGGTGGTGGCCCAGGCCACCGCGGAGCACCCCCTGCACGTCCCCCGGCCGGGGTGGACCGAGCAGGACCCCCGGGACTGGTGGCGGGCAGCCGTCCAGTGCTTCCGCCAGGTCACCGGGCAGGTCTCCCCCGGGCGGATCCAGGCCATCGGCCTCACGGGCCAGATGCACGGTTCGGTCTTCCTCGACCGGCACGGGGAGGTCATCCGGCCCGCCCTCCTCTGGAACGACCAGCGCACCGTGGCGGAGTGTCGGGAGATCGAGAAAAGGGTCGGGGCTGAGACCCTCCTGCGGATCGCCGGCAACCCGGCCCTCACCGGGTTTACCGCGCCCAAGGTGCTCTGGCTCCGGCACCACGAGCCGGAGCACTACGCCCGGCTGGCGCATCTGCTGCTTCCCAAGGACTACCTGCGGTACCGGCTCACCGGCGCCCTGGCCACCGACGTGGCGGACGCCTCCGGAACGCTGCTCCTGGACGTGGGCGCCCGCCGGTGGTCCCCGGAGATCGTCGCCGCCCTGGATCTGGACCCGGCGATCCTCCCCGCGGTCTACGAGGGACCGGAGATCACCGGGCGGGTCACCCCGGAGGCGGCGGCGGAAACGGGGCTGCCCCCGGGGATCCCGGTGGTGGCTGGCGGCGGCGACCAGGCCGCGGGGGCCGTCGGGGTGGGCCTGGTCCGGCCCGGGCAGGTCTCGATGAGCGTCGGCACCTCGGGGGTGGTCTTTGCCCCCACCGAGCGACCGGGCCACCTGCAGGCCGGGGAGGCCGAGGCGCCGCCGGGGCTGGACCCCCGGAGCCTCCGGACGGTCCACAGCTTCTGCCATGCGGTGCCCGGCCTGTGGCACGTGATGGGGGTGATGCTCAGTTCCGGCGGCTCCCTGCGGTGGCTCCGGGACACCCTCTACCGCCGGGAGGCGGAGGAGGCCCGGGCGGCCGGCCAGGAGCCCTACGACCGGATTACCGGGGAGGCGGCGGAGGTGCCGCCGGGGGCCGAGGGGCTGCTCTTCCTTCCTTATCTCACCGGGGAGCGGACCCCCCATGCCAACCCCTACGCCCGGGGGGTGTTCCTCGGCCTGGGGCTGCACCACGACCGCCGGCACCTGGCCCGGGCGGTCCTGGAGGGCATCGCCCTGGGCCTCCGGGACTCCCTGGACCTGATCCGGGCCCTCGGGGTCTCCCCCACCGAGATCCGCATCACCGGCGGCGGGGCCCGCAGCCCCCTCTGGCGGTCCATCATCGCCGCCGTGATGGGAACTCCCCTCCGGCTCATGGCCGTCGACGAGGGCCCGGCCTTCGGCGCCGCCATCCTGGCGGCGGTGGGGAGCGGGTACTACCAGAGCGTGCCGGCGGCCTGCGACGGGATGGTCCGGGTCGGGGAGCAGGTGCCGGTGGACCCGGACCTGGCCCGGCGGTACGAGGCCCTGGTGCCCCTCTTCCGCCGGTGCTACCGGGCCCTGGAGGAGGTTTTCCCGGAGCTGTCCGCGGGCGGATAAGGCGTCAGACGACTCCCCTTCCACCAGGTCAACAAGAAGGTTAACAATATGGTCAACAAAATGTCAACGAGGCGGAGCGCCGGCGGGGCGCTCCGCCTCGCTTTCCCTGGCCCCGCCCCAGGGTCTGCACCGCGGGCCGGCCCCAGGGTTTACACCGTTGGCCGGCCCCAGGGTTTACACCGTTGGCCGGCCGGTGTAGCATCGATTCTGTGCGAGGTCCTGACCGGCCGCATGGAAAATCCTGACGGACTTGTTTGCTCGCGC
>QGUP01000356.1 GCA_003242505.1 Bacillota bacterium | reverse complement strand
GGGTGGGCAACCTGAAGAGAGGGGGAAGCAGGTGCCGGAACTGCCAGACCTTCAGGCGGCCCTGGCCCTCCACCGCCGGGTGCCGGTGGTGGACGGCCACTGCGACAGCGTCCTCGACCTCTGGGCAGGGAAGCGCCGGCTCGGGGAGGCTTCTCCGCAGGGCCACCTGGACTTTCCCCGGGCCCGGGCCGGGGGGCTGAGCGGGCAGGTCTTCGCCCTCTGGCCGGCGCCGGAGACCTACGACAAGCCCTCCCGGCGGGTGCTGCAGCTTCTCGACGCCCTCCTGATGGAGCTGGAGCGCTGCCCAGACCAGGCCCGGCTGGTCACCCGGGCCGAGGAGATCGAAGGCTGCCGCCGGGACGGTGTGCTGGCGGTGATCGTCGGCATCGAGGGCGGCGAGGCCCTGGAGGGGGATCTGGCCCTCCTCCGGACCTATTACCGCCTCGGGGTCCGGGTCCTGGGGCTCACCTGGAACCACCGGAACCTGCTGGCCGACGGCGCCATGGAGTGGGAGACCGGCGGGGGGCTCACCCGGTTCGGCCGGGAGGTGGTCCGGGAGATGAACCGCCTCGGCATGGTGGTGGACGGGGCGCACCTCAGCCCCGCAGGCCTCCGGGACCTCCTGGAGGTCTCGGAGCACCCGGTGATCGTCAGCCACGGGAACTGCCGGGCCCTCTGGGACCATCCCCGGAACCTCACCGACGACCAGATCCGGGCCCTGGCGGAGCGGGGCGGGGTCTTCGGCATCTCCTTCGTCCGGGCCTTCATGGGGGAGCCGGGGCAGGTGACGGTGGAGACCGTCGCCGACCACATCGACCACGTCTGCCAGCTCCTGGGCACCAGCGCCCACGTGGGCCTCGGCTCGGACTTCGACGGCACCGGGGAGCTTCCCCTGGGTCTCGAGGGGGCCCAGGCCCTGCCCCGGCTGACGGCGGAACTGCTGCGCCGGGGCTACCGGGAGCCGGACCTCGCCGCCATCCTGGGGGGTAACTACCTCCGGGTTTTCCGGCAGGTGCTGCGCTAGATTTCAAACAGGTAGGGCGCTGGCGTTCCAGCGGGTACTGCGCTGGCGTCCCGTACGACGCAGGATACGACGGCAGGGAGGGAGCGACGGCAGATGCCGGAAGTGACCGTTCGCACCGCTTCGGTGACCGAGATCCAGGCCGATGTCCTGGTGGTGAACCTCTTCAAGGGGGTGCAGGTGCCCGGGGGCGCCACCGGCGCGGTGGACCGGGCCCTCGGGGGGCTCATCAGCCAGGCCATCGCCGCGGGGGACCTCAAGGGCGATCTCGGGGAGACGGCCCTCTTCTACACCCAGGGCCGGCTGCCGGCCCGGAAGGTGCTGGTGGTGGGCTTCGGTAAGGCGGAGAAGTTCGGCCTGCCCGAGGTGCGGAAGGTGGCGGCCATCGCCGCCCGGGCGGCCTGGCAGTCCGGCGCCCGGTCCATCGCCACCATCGCCCACGGGGCCGGCATCGGCGGCCTCGACCCGGTCCGGGCCGCGGAGGCGACGGTGGACGGCACCCTCCACGGCCTCTACCGGTTCGCCGGGTACAAGACCGGCGACGGGGAGGACCGGCCCCCGGTGGAGGAGGTCGTCCTGGTGGAGCGGGACGAGGCCAAGGCCCGGGCCATGGCCGCAGGGGCCGAGGTGGGCCGGATCCTGGCGGAGTCGGTCAACTGGGCCCGGGACCTGGGGAACCGGCCAGCCAACCGGCTGACCCCGACGGACCTGGCGGAGGAGGCCGTCCGGATGGCCCGGGAGGTGGGGCTCGAGGCCGAGGTCCTGGAGAAGGCGGACCTCGAGCGGCTGGGGGCGGGCCTCCTGCTGGCGGTGAACCGGGGCTCTTCCGAGCCGCCGAAGATGATCGTCCTCCGGTACCGGGGCGCCGGCACCGGCAAGCCCATCGCCCTGGTGGGCAAGGGGCTCACCTTTGACACCGGCGGCATCTCCCTCAAGCCCGCGGAGAACATGTGGGACATGAAGTTCGACATGTGCGGCGGCGCGGCGGTCCTGGGGGCGATGCGAGCCATCGGCCTCCTGCGGCCGGCCGCGGACGTGCTGGCGGTGGTGCCGGCCACGGACAACATGCCCGACGGGGCGAGCTACAAGCCCGGGGACGTGATCCAGGGGCTGTCGGGCAAGACCGTGGAGATTCGGTCCACCGACGCGGAGGGCCGGCTGATCCTGGCCGACGGCCTGGCCTACGCGGTCCGGCAGGGCGCATCCCGCATCATCACCGTCTCCACCCTGACCGGCGGGGCGCTCATCGCCCTCGGTCGGGTGCGCTCGGCCCTCATCGCCAACGACGACCGGTGGGCCGAGGAGGTGCTGGCCGCGGCCGCCGATGCCGGGGAGAAGGTCTGGCGCCTCCCCGCGGACGAGGAGTACCGGGAGCTTTTCAAGTCCGAGATCGCGGACATGACCAACGGCGGCAAGCGCGAAGCCTCCACCATCCAGGGCGGGCTCTTCCTCCTGCAGCACGTGGGGGACGTGCCCACGGTGCACCTGGACATCGACGCCACCGCCTGGACCAGCGGCGACAAGGCCCAGGAGCCCGGGGCCACCGGCGTGGCCACCCGGACCCTGGTGGCAGCGGTCCGGCGTCACCGGCAGGAGGGCTGATCCGTGGCCGGCGGGGCCGACCTCCACCTCCACACCACCGCCTCCGACGGCACCCTCTCCCCCGCGGAGATGGTGGCCCTCAGCCGGGAGCAGGGGCTGGCCGCCGTCGCCATCACCGACCACGACACCGCTGCCGGCCTCCCGGAGGCCCTGGCCGCTGGGGAGCGGCTGGGGATCCAGGTGATCCCCGGGGTGGAACTCTCCTGCCCGGTGGGCGACGGCCACGCCGAGGTCCATCTCCTCGGCTACCTCTGCCGGTTTGACGACGGCCCTCTGGCTGATCTCCTCACCCGGCTGCGCCGGGGCCGGCTCGACCGGGCGGCGGCGAGCGTGGAGCGGCTCCGGGCCCGGGGCTACGCCATCGACCTGGACCGGGTGCTGGCCCTGGGGGGCGAGAGCGTCGGCCGGGCCCACATCGCCCAGGCCCTGGTGGAGGCCGGGTACGCCCAGTCGGTGAAGGAAGCCTTCGACCGGTTCCTCGTCCCCGGCCGGCCGGGCTACGTTCCCGGCCCCGGCTCACCCTCGCCGAGGCGATCCAGGCGGTCCGGGAGGCCGGCGGCGTCCCGATCCTCGCCCACCCGGGGCTGGTCCGGGACGACCAGTGG
>QGUP01000355.1 GCA_003242505.1 Bacillota bacterium | reverse complement strand
GCACCCCGACCCCGGCGGCGATAAGCGGCACCGCCATCAGCCCCTGCTGCAGGTGGACGTGGCTCAGCCCCAGGTGGTACCGCCACCGGTCCCAGGCCGGGGCGACGAGCACCCGGATCAGCGCCAGGGCGCCCACGGTGATCAGGCCGTAGGCGATGAGCCTCTCCCGATCGGGAAGGTTGGTCAGTTCCACCAGGGGGGCGTCCTGGACCGGCAGGCCCCGGCGGAGCCGGCCGATGGCCTCCCGGGTTTCAAAGACGCTGAAGAAGACAAACAGCAAGCCGAGCCACGGGTCGAAGAAATGGTGCAGACCCAGGAGGTTCACGGCGATCGTAGCGAGGGCAAAGGCAAGCAGCATCTGCACGCCCCGGGTCTTCAGCCCCAGGTAGACATGGCCGAGGCCCGGGAAGAAGGCCAGCAGGGTCGCCCATCCCTCGCTCTTGCCCTCCAGGGTCGGCCCGCCCGCCTGAACACCGCCCCCGGCCTCAACACCATTCCCATCGCCCGCTGCCCGGGCGCCCTCCCCGCCCCCGGCAGCGCCGGAGGCCCCTGCGTAGGCCCCCGCCACCAGTCCCTCAAGGCAGGACCGGCAATACTCCTGGCCGTGGAGGGTGACCAGGCAGTCGGCGCAGGCTGGCCCGCCGCACATCACGCACAGGGCATGGGCTTCCCGCTCAGGATGGACCCGGCAGTGCATGGGCGTTCCTCTCCTTCCGCAACGCTAACCGCCAAAGTAAAGGTGGTAGAGCAGGACCAATTTCAGGGCCACCGAATGCTCGGCTGCCCGGGCCACGAGGTCCGCCCAGAGCCCGATCACCCGGTCCAGGATCGGGGCCAGCCACGCCGCCGCCACCCCGGCGACCCGGGAGCGCACCAGGGGGCTGCTGCCGGCGGAGAGCATCAGGCAGGCGGAAAGGCCGTAGGCCACCGAGGACCACTCCCACCGGACCCAGCCGGCAGCGAGCCGGCCCCAGAACCCCTTCCGCCGGCGCCCCTCCGCCCGAATCCGGGCCATCACCCGGGCAGTGAAGTCCCCGGGCAGGGGGGGCGGTGCCGCCATGACCTGGGCCTGGAGCCGGGGGTCCGCCAGGGCCAGGAAGAGCCGGCGCTCCCGTTCCAGCTCCCGGCGGCAGGCGGCGCAGCGCCGGAGGTGCCCCTCCACCTGGCCGGCCAGGTCAGGTGGCAACTCCCGGGCCAGGTACGATCCCAGGTGACGCCGCACCTTCCCGCAGGCCAACTCCATCCTCCCCCTCCTCCTCGTCCAGGACCTTGCGGAGCAGAGCCCGGGCCCGGTAGAGCCGGGTTTCGACGGTTCGCACCGAAACCCCCAGGTCCGCCGCGATCTCCTGATAGGAAAGGTTCTGGAAGTGGTAACGGAGAATCACTTGCCGGTAGATGGGGGGAAGACCCTGGAGGGCCTGGACCAGCCGGCGGCGGCGCTCCTCCGCCACCGCGGCGTCCTCCGGCCCCGCCCCGGCGTCGGAGAACTGCCGATCGGGACGGCCGTCGTCCTCCGGGGGCTCCAGGGGCACCTGCACCGGCCGGCGCCGGCGGGCGCGGAGCCAGTCCAGGCCGACGTTCACCGTCAGCCGGTGGAGCCAGGTGGTGAAGGCCGCATCCCCCCGGTAGCCCGGCAAGGCCCGGAAGACCTTGAGGAAGACCTCCTGGGTCAGGTCCTGGGCCTCCTCCGGGTCGGCCACCATGGCGTACAGGGTGCGGTAGACCCGGCCCTGGTGGCGTTCCACCAGGGCAGCGAAGGCCCTTTCGTCCCCTTGCCGGGCAGCGAGGGCCAGCGCCTGATCCCGTTCCACCTGCACCCCTCCCATGGCCGCCTGCTCATCCTTGCCTTCTCAATCCCTTTGGACGCCCGATGGTTCGCCAACCCTTCAGCGACACCCTGCGATCTCCCCGCGAAGGAGAGGATAGCCCTGGCTCAGCCCATCGTCCGGCCCGCGCCCCGGCCGACGGTCCGCCTCGCCAATCTCTACTTCCTGACCGCGGTGATGCTCAGCCACGCCCTGCCCCGGGTCGTCCCGCCCCTCGGCCTGGCTGAGATCGCCCTGACGCAGTTGCTGATCTTCGTCGCGTTGCCCCTGGTCGTCAGCCTTCCGGCCGGACGGCGGGCCCTGCCGGCGATCTTCCGGCTCCGGCCGGTGGGGCCCGACCTGATCGGGAAGTCGGTCCTGATGGCGGCCCTGGGGTGGGTCGCGGTCCAGGGGCTCTCCCTTCTGCCCTTGTACCTGGTCAGCCGCCTCGGCGGCGAGCCGCCGAACCCCTACCAGCCCCTGCTGGACCAGCCCCTGCCCCGGTGGGCCCTGGCCGGGGCGATAGTCCTCGTGCCGGCCCTGGCCGAGGAGTTTGCCTTCCGGGGCTTTCTCCTCTCCGGCTACGGGGAGCTGGGCTCCCCCCGGGCCTGGGTGTGGACGGGCCTCCTCTTCGGCCTGGCCCACATGTCCCTGCTCCGGCTGCCAGCCCTGGCCGCACTGGGGATGGTCCTGTCCTACGTGGCCCTGCGCACCGGCTCCATCCTGCCCACGGTGGTCATGCACGGCCTCCACAACGGCATCACCCTGGGGGTCTACTTCCTCTCCCGGTCCGCGGTCCCCGCCGGGGAAATGCCCACCGAGGTCCCCCTCGGGATGGTGCTCCTCTGGACCGCCGCTGCTCTCGTCGCCCTGCCGGCGCTGGTGGCGGTGGCCCGGAGCCTGCCCCGGTACCCGGACCCCCTCGTGCCCTGGGCCGATGGGCAGGCCACGGCCAGCGGGCAGGTCCGGGTCGGAGGGCGGAGTGCTGAAGTTGGCGCCGGTGGGAGCGATGGACAGGACGCCGCCGACGGGTGGAGCATGCAGGGCGGCGCCGGCGGTAGCGACAGCCAGGCTGGCACCGGCGGACCGGCCGGCAGCCTCCCGGGCCGGGACCCGGGCGCCTGGCTGAGCCGCTGGTGGCCCCTCGCCGCCGTCCTATTGATTTACGCTAGCTACGTTGCCGGCGAGTTGGCAATGACCTTCGACCGGTAGCCCCGGCCCGGACCCGCCGCCCCGGGTTGCCATCGCCGGGGCCGCACCGACCGCCGGAGCGACTCCAACCGCCGGGGCCGGTCTCACCACCCCAAGCCGGCCTCACCCCAGCTGAATCGGCAGGTCCTGCTCCAGGCTGGCCCCGGTCAGCCGGAGGAGCGCCGCCCAGACCCGGACCGGCCCGGCCGGGGGCGGGCCCCCCCGCCCCCCGCCCCCAATC
>QGUP01000354.1 GCA_003242505.1 Bacillota bacterium | reverse complement strand
GTGCTGCTCGTCGCGGCCGCCGATTGTGTCAAAGGCACCGGCCCCGGCCGGGGCAGCGGGGTCGGCCAGGGACCGGCAGGGCCGCCCCTCCTCCCGGGCGGCGGGGATGGCGGCCTGGGCCCGGGCGGAGAGCCCCGCCACCTGCATCAGCCCCACCCGCATCCAGCCCGGGCCCGCCAGCCACTCCCGGGCGCTGGCGTTGATGTCCAGAGGGAGCACCCGCACCCCCCGGCGCCGGGCCTCCCAGACCAGGGTGTTGGGCGGGTAGTACCCCATGGGCTGGTTGGAGAGGAGCGCGGCGAAGTACTCCGCCGGGTGGTGCCGGAGGAGGTAGGCGGTCCGGTAGGCGGTGGCGCCGAAGGCGGCCGCGTGGGCCTCGTTGAAGCCGTAGCTGGCGTAGCCCTGGATGTAGCCGAAGATGGCCTCCGCCACCTCCGGCGCCACCCCCTGGGCCACCGCCTTCTCCACAAACCGCCGGCCGATGGCCTGCATCTCCTCCTGGCTCCGGGCCCGGGTCATCACCCGGCGGAGCTGGTCCGCCTCGCCGGGGGTGAAGCCGGCGATGGCGGTGGCGATCTCGATCACCTGCTCCTGGAAGAGCACCACCCCGTAGGTCTTCTTCAGGATCGGCTCGAGCCTGGGGTGCAGGTAGGTGACGGGCTCCAGGCCGTGGCGCCGGGCCAGGAAGGGCTCCACCATGTTGCCCTTGATGGGCCCGGGGCGGATGAGGGCCACCGAGGCCACCACGTCCTCGAACCGGTCCGCCCCCAGCCGGGCCTGGAGCGCCCGCTGGGCCGGGGACTCGAGCTGGAAGGCCCCGATGGTCTCCCCGGTCTGGAGCAGGGCATAGGTCTCCGGGTCGTCCAGGGGGATCCGCTCGTAGTCCAGGGGCTGCCCCGACCGGCGGATGGCGGCCACCGCGTCCTCTACCGCCCCCAGGGTGCGGAGGGAGAGGAGGTCGAGCTTCACCAGCCCCAGGTCCTCCACGTCGTCCTTGTCGAACTGGCAGACGGGCATCCCCTTGGCCGCCCACTGGAGGGGAGTGACGGCGTAGAGGCTCTCCCGGCTGACCACCAGCCCGCCCAGGTGGGTGCCCAGGTGCCGGGGAAAGCCCGCGACCCGGACACAGGCCTGCACCAGGGTCTCCAGCTTCTCCCAGGGGATCCCGGCCCGCTGCAGTTCCGGCAGCCGGGCAGCCAGGGCGGGGATGTCCCGGGCGCTGGCGCAGTAGGGCAGCCGCTTGGCCAGATGGTCCAGCACCTCCGGGGGAAAGCCCAGGGCCTTGCCCAGGTCCCGGACGGCGGAGCGGGCGTGGAAGGTGTTGTAGGTGGCCACCGCCGCCACCCGGTCCGCCCCGTACTTCCGGAAGACGTAGGCCGCCACCCGGTCCCGGTGCCGGGCGTCGAAGTCCACGTCGATGTCCGGGGCCTCCGCCCGCTCCGGGTTCATGAACCGCTCGAAGAGGTGCCCCCGGCCGAAGGCGTCCACGTCGGTGATCCCCAGGCAGTAGGCCACCACCGAGTCGGCCGCCGACCCCCGGCCCGCCGCCCGGATCCCCTGCTCCCGGGCGTAGCGGCAGACGTCCCAGACCAGGAGGAAGTAGTCGGCAAAGCCGAGCCGGCGGATGATCCCCAGCTCGTGCTCCAGCCGCTCCCGGATCGCCTGGGTGATGCGGCCGTACCGCCACCGGGCCCCCTCGTAGGCCAGGCGGGCGAGGTACTCGTCCGCGGTGGTCCCCGGGGGCACCGGAAACCGGGGGTGGAGCCGGCGGCCCAGTTCCAGGGCCGGCTGGCACCGCTCGGCGATGGCCAGGGTGTTGGCGGTGGCGCCGGGGAAGTCCCGGAAGGCTTCCACCATCGCCTCCGGGGGCCAGAGGAAGTTGGCGGCGTTCAGCCGCCGCTCCGGGTGGGGCTGGTCGACCCGGGTGAGGGTGCGGACGCAGGTGAGGAGGTCGTGGATGGGAAACTCCTCCGGGTCCCGGTAGTGGACGTCCGCGGTGGCCACCAGGGGGATCCCCAGGTGCTCCCCCAGGTCCCGGAGGGCCCGGTTGAGGGCCCGGTCCCCCGGCAGCCGGCTCCCCTGGAGCTCCAGGTAGAAGTTCCCCGGCCCGAAGATCCGGAGGTAGCGCCGGGCCGCTTCTTCCGCCTCTTTTCGCCGGCCCCGGAGGATGAGGGAGGGGATCTCCCCCCGGCGGCAGCCGGAGAGGGCGATGAGCCCCTCCGCGCAGGCCGCCAGGTGCTCCAGGCTGCACCGGGGGGCGAGCCGCCGCTCTGCCCAGTCCGGGGGCCGGCGGAAGGGGTCGTCGCCGGGGCCCGGGATGTAGCCCAGGTGGCCGGCGGTGATCAGCCGGCAGAGGTTGGCGTACCCCTCGGGGCCCGTGGCCAGCAGGGTGAGGTGGTAGCCCCCCTCGAGGGTCAACTCCACCCCCTGGATGGGTTTGAGGCCCGCCGCCTGAGCCTGCCGCAGCCAGCGCACCGCGCCCGAGACGTTGTCGTGGTCCGTCAGCGCCATCGCCGGCATCCCCAGCCGGGCCGCCTCCTCCACCAGCCGGTCGATGGACGAGGCACCGTCCAGAAAGGAGAACGGCGAGTGGACGTGCAGGTGCACAAAGGCTGCCACGGTTCTCCCTCTTTTCACCCCCGTCTCACCCCCGGCCGCAGGGCCCCGGCGGCGGGAGATCCCGCCAGCAAAGCCCGGTCGCAGGACTCCAGCGGCGGGGGGGACCCACCAACGAAGCCCGGCCAAGACCCCGACGGCGGGGTTCCCGCCAGCGAAGCCCCGTCGAGACCCCGGCGGCAGAAATCCCGCCACCGGCCCCTCAGCGCCGGTAGGGGATGCCGAGCCGCTGCAGCTTCTTGTAAAGGGCGCTGCGGGTGATGCCCAGTTCCCGGGCCAGGGCCTCCCGGCTCAGGCCGGAGTGCTGGATGCCCCAGGCGAGGAGGGCGGCCTCCGCCTGCCGGGAAAGGCACTCCAGGAGGTTCGGCCTATCCCCGGGGGGCACCGCGGCCCGGAAGACCTCCTGCACCGGCCGGGGCAGGTGCCCGACGTCGATGCGGCGGCCGGCCGCCTGGCGCCGGGCCGCGGCCAGCCCCGCCCGGAGTTCGGCCTCGCCGCCGGGCCAGGGGTAGAGCATCAGGGCCACCATGGCCGCCACCGTCAGCTGCGCCTCTCCCCCGGCCAGGGACTCCACCACCGCCTGGTTCAGCATGAGGTTCCCTCCTTCAGTCCTCCACCCGCT
>QGUP01000353.1 GCA_003242505.1 Bacillota bacterium | reverse complement strand
CCCCTCTCCCTTTTGTGTGGCGTGGCAATTCTGTCCGCCGGAATGCCCTCGACCAGTTCAAGGCCGTCTGCAAGCTCCTCTCCCTCAGCCGGGGGGTAAGGGCAACCAGTTCCGGCGCCCGTGGGTCGGACTTTGAGGTTGGAGCCGTTGGATCCGTCAGAATCAGCTCGGCCAGCTGGTGTGCGAGGTTGCCCAGCACCAGCGGCTTGGCCGGTACCTCCGGCAGCCTCAGTTGCCGGAACCAGTACTGCCGGGGGCACAGTTGGAACTGGCTTAGCCGGCTGAAGCTGACTTTGCGAACCTCTCCCACCTTTCTGTACCTCCTGCCCCTCTAGACCCACGGACCACCTGCGGTCTTGACCGCTGTTGCCTGACCTCTCACCTCCCGCCACCGCACCTGGGACTTGAGCGCGGAAGCGGGAGGCAGATGCTGCCTCCCGACAAACCATTGACCTGCCACCTGTCTGGCCGCCTACCGTCTTCACAGGGCCTCCTCGGTGCACCAGACCACCTCGGCGCCGTTGAAGAAGGTGTCGCAGTCGTAGTCGGTAGCCACGTGGTAGGGCCCGAACCGGCCCCGGGTGGTCGGGTCATAGACAACATAGAGGTTCTGCCGGCGCTTCCGGGCAAGATGAAGGGCGTGCTGTTTTGCAGCCTTCTCGTATTCCCGCAGTTGTCCCAGGCTCAGTGCAGACACATCCACGGGTTGCACCTCCACAACACTGGGCCAAGCCAGGGGAACTTGGACCCCGGGCCAGCCCGTCTCACCACTGTCAGGACCCTGAGTTGCAGGGAGTCAGGACTGGTCCTCCCGGTCTCCGCTTCCGTCCTTCTGTCGCGGCGACCAGTACCTCACCGGGAAGAAGGTCTCTTTTCGCCAGGGATACCGGAAGCTCTCTGGAGTCCGCAGCCTTGCCAGTCGCCGCCGCTCCTCCTCCAGTTGCTGGCGGTATGTCCGATGTAAGTCCCGCAGCCGGTCCAGTTCCTCCGGGGGCAGCAGCTCATCTCCCATTGCCATCAACCCCTCCCCCATGGCGTTGAGCCCAAACGTCCCGCCACAGGCGCATGCTCGGGTTCACTGAAGCGGCTCCCCCCAACCCTGCCGTACCCAAACCGGTGTCCCGAGCGGGCTCAGGAACCAGGCGTCCCGCCCCTCCACAGCCACCCGCAGCAGGGTCCGGAGGACCGTCTCCGCCTCGGCCTTGGCGGCCAGAGGGGGCACCGCGTCCCCGATGGCCGACCGAATCTGTCGCCGCGTTCCCTCCAGCACAAACGGTCGGCCATCAGGCCACCGGGAGGGAAACCCCTGCAACACCGCCAACTCGAGATCGGTCAGGGGCCGGTGCCAGGCGTTCCAGGGCGACAGGATGATGAACGGCGGGAACCACTCCGGCCAGTGCACGATGTGTACCTGGAGCTGATCCGTCCGCCGATCCTCCACCGCGGCGGCCCCTGCGTAGACATCGAGGGCAGCAATAATCGTTGGGCCAACCCCGTCCCAGGCCACCACGCCCATCGTGCCGTTTCTCGGCTGACAGCCCATCCGAAGGTCTACCAGACTCGGCGCCTCTCCTTTCGGGTCCGGGTGCTCGGTGCCGTTCCGCCCGGTCCGTCCAGGGCCCTGAACCGCGAGCACCCCGTTTCGAGGTAGCGTGGTCAACCGGACTTTCGGGTCGGCGAAGGCCCCGGGTCCGTTCGATCTTGTGACGGACGCGTTGTTTACCACCGGACCTGGTCTCTGAGAGTCGAGGACAACATGGGAATTGGTCCTGGGCATGTACTTGAGCCGAAGGTCAGCCCATGCCGCTGCCCCGCCTGCCTTACGTGTACTCGGGTCGGCCGTCACAACACCGCCCGGCTCACCCGGGTGCTGCACCCAGAGGGCCCCGCGCCCGTGGCCCATAGGGCTGTGGCCGAGGCGTATATCGGGGCAGTGCCGGGCACCAGGCACTAGTTGCGCAACGAAAATGCGGCCCCAGGTCCTGGGATCCGGCGGGCTACGACGACTCCAGGCGTCCGGCGGAACTTCCCGGCCGTCCAGTGTGTAGAGGGCCCACTCTCCCGGCCCGGGCAGATCCTTCCAGTCCCCGCCCGGGGGGATGAGGCTCAACCGCAACCACGTCAGCCAGTCCAGCTTAGGCAGCCGGTGGAGGGGACCGGCGGAGGGGTCACCTGGCATGGGCAGGTCCCCAAGGGCCTGGCCAACGGTCTTTAGGCCCCTTCGTGGCGGCAGGAACACGTGGGCATAGGGTATCTTGCCGCGGTTGCGGGCCAGCAGTTTGTAGCGCGGTCTACGGGCGCCGAGTCCTCCTTCTTCACCGAGATCGTGGTCCCGCTCGTCCACCTCGTAACCGTGGCTGTGAAGAAGCTCCCGAACCTGCTGCAGAATGTGGGCCCCTCGCTGCTTCACCCCAGGTACGTTCTCGATCCGAATGATGGCCGGTGGATCATCGGGCCACGCCTGGAGGCACAGCCAGACCCCGCGGTAGAAGAGCCGGGCCAGCGCCTGATACTTCTCCGACTGGGCCAGCTGCGGGGGCAGTAACGGTGAGAACGACTTACAGGGCGGGCTCAGGATGATGACATCCGGCGCCAGCGGCCACCGCCGGCGCAAATCCTCCGGCGTCACCTCCTGCCAGCCTGGCGGCGGCTCATGCCCGTGGTAGGCGATGTAATCACGCCGCTCAAAGAGGTCCAACACGTGGCAGGGTGCGCCAACGATGCGTTCAAACTGCGCGGCACGCCACGGGTCCACCTCGATGCCGCCGATTACTTGGAAGCGGCCGCGGAGCCCCTTGTACTCCTGGGGCTCGGCCATGCTCCACCCCAGTCCGTCACCCCCGATGGCCGCGTAGACCGCAAGGACGCGCCACACTAACTCCAGCAGTTGCGTCTGCAAGCCCAAGGACGCAACCCCCCTCAACGAGTTCCAAGCTGCTGGTGGAACCACCGCAGCCGCTCGCCTACCCGGAGCCCCCGAAGAGGCTCCTCCACACGCCATCCCAGATCCCGCATGGCGGGAACCAGGAACTCAGCATAGGTCTGGCCGAGGAAGCTGACTACCGAGTCGTGTTGCGGCGACACGATTTCTGTCAGTCGGTGGAGAACCCGCATGGCCCAGGCGTAGCGGTCGTACCTGGGCCGTCCCGCAAGCGTCTCGTCGTAAGGCTCCAGCACCTGCTGTGGCCAGACCACACCGGGCCTGTCTCTTAAAAAAACTTACCGCGGCGCAAAAAAAAA
>QGUP01000352.1 GCA_003242505.1 Bacillota bacterium | reverse complement strand
CGGTGGGTTCAAGGAGACGTGCCGCCGGGCCCCCCCCCGCCCCGCCGAAGAACCGGGCCAGGGGGCCTGCCGGCCGGCCCAGGCCGTGCCGGTCCGCCACCGGCAGGGGCGGGGCGACCCGGTACCGGCCCAGAAGCTCCCGAAGCTGGCCCAGGGGGTCGCCGGCCCGCCCGGGGGGATGGGGGCCGTCAGGCAGGGGGACCGGGGTGGCCAGTTCGATGTGGCTTGCGGCCGCCTCGCCGGTGTAGACCCGGCCCACCCCGTCCCGGTGGATGAAGGTGGCCAGGGGCCGGGCGCCGAGGAAGCTGTGCCGGCCGAGGCGCTCCCCGCCCTCGACGCTCTCCAGGAGGAAGGCGGCCGGCTCGTCGCCGCAGAGCTTCATGAAGGCCGAGACCGGCGTCTCCAGGTCCGCCAGCACCTCCCGGCAGACCGGAATCAGGGTGTACTCCCGGGCCAGGCGCAGGAACTCCGCCCGGGCCGTCGCGATGGGGTCCATCGCCTCTGCCTCCCTCCTTTCGAGCCCTGGTGGGGCTCCCGAAAAACAGAAAGCCCCGTCCCATGCGGGACGGAGCATGCTCCGCGGTACCACCCGGCTTGGGCCATGGCAAGGCCAGGCCCCACTCATCGCGCAGGTACGGACCGGTTTGGACGCCGGTCGATACCCTCTACCCGATAACGGCGGAAGTCCACCGGCGGCTACTACTGGGAGGGGCCCTCTCCGCCTCATCCCGGGCGGCAAGGCCCGGGTGAGGCTGCCCTCCGTTCGCTCCGCGGCTCATGGGTCCATTCCCCGGGCGCCGCCGTACCGGACCTCGCACCCTGGGCGCGGTGTGGACCCGCCCCCCGCCGGCTCGCTGCAACGGCCGCCTCCCGGGTACTCTTCCCACTCATGGCCTTTGGGCTGCCGATGCCGGACCGGCGCCGGTCCCCGGCTGCCGGTCCACGGCCCCCGGCTCTCCGTCTCCGGCGCCCTGCCGGCGCCGGGATTTGTCACGCAGTTTACCATGGATTGAGAACGTCGTCAATAGGGTCTGGCGTCAGGCCCCTCCCGTCGCCCTCCCCGGGGATCACTCCTCCCGCCGCCTTGCCCGGCGAGCGCCCCTCCCCGAACCGGCGCAGAAGGTCGGCCACCACCTTCCGCTGAGGCTCGCCGTGGGCCGGGTCCAGGAGGGAGATGCGGGTCCGCCGGTGGAGGACGTCCTCGGGCAGGACCGCCAGTTCCTCCCGGGCCGCGTAGGCTACATCGGCCTTCCGGTAGGGCAGCCCGGGCACCAGGGGTTCCCGGAGCTCCGGGTACTGCCGGGCCAGGGCCTCCACCTCTCTCGCCGTCTCCGCCCCCAGGGGCAGGTCGCCGGTCCGGCAGGGAACCCGGGGACGGCGGAGGTGCCGCAGCACCCGGTCCGTCACCGCCGCGGCCATGGTCCGGTAGGTGGTGAGCTTCCCGCCGGCGACGGCGACAAGCCCCGAGGGGGTGACCCAGATCCGGTGCTCCCGTGAGAGGGCGGCGGTGGTGGGCGCGTTCCCGCCGATGAGGGGGCGCAGGCCGACAAAGGTGCTGATCACATCGGCCCGGGTGAGGCCGGCCTCAGGGAAGACCTGGCTGGCGGCCGCCAGGATGTAGTCGATGTCCGCCTCCTCCGCCGCCACCCGGTCCGGATCCCCGGTGTAGGGGGTGTCCGTGGTCCCCAGCACCACCGCCCCCTCCCAGGGAACGATAAAGATGAAGCGGCCGTCCCCCGCCGGCGACGGAGCCAGAATCGCCGCGGCAACCTGGAGCCGGGAGGCCGGGACCACCAGGTGGACCCCTCTGGAGGGCCGGAGCCGGGTTGGCTCCTCGGGCCGGTCCAGGGCCAGCACCTGGTCCGTCCAGGGCCCCACGGCGCTGACGACACACCGGGCCCGGACCGTCCGTTCCCGGCCGGTGAGCACGTCCCGGACCCGGGCCCCGGCCACCCGGCCCCCTTCCTTCTCCAGGGCCACCACCCGGGCGTAGTTGGCCGCCACCGCCCCGCCCCGGAGCGCAGACTTCAGCACCTCGATGACCAGTCGGGTGTCGTTGGTCCGGCAGTCGTAGTAGAGGTACGCCCCCCGAAGGTCCTCGGCGCGGAGTTGCGGGGCGAGGGTCAGAGCCTCTTCCCGGGAAATGCGCCGGTGGACCCGGCCCCGGGGCAAACCGGCCAGGAGGTCGTAGAGCCAGAGCCCGGCGCCAATCCGCTCCATCTTCCAGCCCGTGCCGTAGATGGGGATGAGGAAGGGAAGCCACTGGACGAGGCCCGGCGCCAGCCGGGCGAGCCGGTTCCGTTCCCGGAGGGCCTCGTACATCAGCCGCAGCTGCCACTGCTCCAGGTACCGGAGTCCGCCGTGGAGCAGTTTGGTCGAGGCGTGGGAGGTCCCGGAGCCGAAGTCCACCTTTTCCACCAGCCCGGTCCGCAGCCCCCGGTAGGCCGCATCCTGGGCGATGCCGGCCCCGGTGATCCCACCGCCGATGACCAGGAGGTCGAAGGTCTCCTCCTCGAGGCGCCGGAGCATCTCCGTGCGGTAGTCAGGCATGGCCGCCTCCTCCTCCCGCCGCGGCCGCCGGAGCTAGAAGTAGAAACGCCCATCCAGGCAGACCGGCCCGTCCGCCTGGATGGGACATCTCGGATGGAGCTTTCGGTAGAACTTTCGGCCTTGCCCCGGGTCGACCCGGGGCAACCGCGGCTGGCCGCTCTGGTGGCCCGATATCCCTTTCGCCATAGGTCGGCTTCATCGTACCAGCCAAGTTCCGCCCTGTCAAAGGTGTGGGACGCCCCCGCCTCCCTGCCGCCCCACCGCTCCTCTATGACGCTTGCCGGCCGGGAACCTCCGCGCCCCACCCCTGCCCCGCGGCCGCCAGGGCCGCCAGGACCCGACGGCTCAGGGCTGCCGCCAGGGCAACCTTGAGGAGGTCGTAGGGCACAAAGACCAGCACCCACTGGGTCAGGACCTCCCCGGGCCCCCGGCCCATGGCCAGGATCGCCCACCCGGCCCCGCCGGCGTAGATCACCGCCAGCCCCGCCAGCATCGCCGCCAGGGTCCGGCCGAGGCCCGGCCTGCGGCGGGGATCGGCCAGCCACCCGACCACCAGGGCGGCAACGGGGTATGACATCAGGAAGCCCCCGGTGGGCCCCACCAGCCGGGCAAGGCCCCCGCTGAACTCGGCGAAGACCGGCGCCCCCGCCGCGCCCAGGAGCAGGTAGACCCCCTGGGCCAGGGCTCCGCCGGCGGGACCCAGCAGGCTCCCGCTCAAGAGCACCGCCAGGACC